>CADCQC010000021.1 GCA_902803455.1 uncultured Prevotellaceae bacterium | reverse complement strand
TGTTCCGCAGCTCCCTCTGCTCCGCAGCACCTGCCATTCGGCGCTCCTCGCTGCTCCGCAGCACCTGCCGCTCGGCCGCTCTCCGCTGCTCGGCAGCTCCCTCTTATCCGATTATGGATTCTTTTATCCCATTATGGATACTCAAAACAAGCGGCTCCGATTGATTCGGAGCCGCTTGCTTTAGCTTTCATTTATTTTCTCTTCCTCCTTTCTTCCTCCTGGTTTCTCCTCCTTTCTTCCTCCCGGTTTCTCCCCGTTCTGTATGTTGCGATATTATCGCAACTATGTCCTCATGTCCTCATAGCCCTCATTTCCCTCATTCTCCTCATTTCCCATCTTCTGCTCGCCTCGGCTGTCAGTGCTTCCTGTCGCGCTCCTTGATGATGCCGTGGCGATAGGCATAGAGCAGCTTCTCCAGATCGGCTATCTGCTTGCGGATCTCAGCTCCCTTGTCGGTATCGGATACACGCATGCGATGGGCCGACATCTCCACGATCTGTGTCGTGCCCAAGATATCCGTCCCGCGGAGGATCGCATCGCGAGAGGAGGTGAAGGGCTCATGCTGCACTAGCTCAAAACCACGGCTGTGATACACCAGCGTATATCCGGCGATACCGGTCTCCTTATGATAGGCTTGAGAAAAACCGCCATCGATCACCATCAGTTTGCCGTTGGCCTTGATGGGGTTCTCACCGGTCTTCACATGCACGGGCACATGCCCGTTGATGATGTGGCGATGGGAACCGCTCACGCCAAAGGCGTCGAGGATGCGGTCGCAGATAGCCTCGTTGTCACGCAAAATGAAATAATACCCTTTCTCTTCCTTGTGGGTCTCTTTCTCCTTGAGGAAATAACGCTCGAAGGTGGCCATCTTCGACTTGCCGAAGAGCGGGGAGTCTTTGCCGCACCAGAGATAGAGAAAGTAGTCGATGCACGAAGCCTTTTCCTGAGGGTCAGTGTCGTTTTGGAAGGCGGCACGGATGATCATCCCGATGGTATGGAGCAGGTCCATCCCTTTGTATTTCTTGCCAGAGATGAGTGCCACTTCTTTCAACTCACCGTCGGCTTCCAAGGGCACAGAGGCGTGAAATAGCAGGTTGTTGTTGTAGATGGCATACATGCAACCATGCTGCAACAAAAGGCGGATGTGGCGGTGCAATTTCTCACTCACGGCAAATGAGTGGCGCAGACGGTCCATCAGCGTACGCTCGGATTCGGTCAGCGCCGTGGGATCGTCGGGGGATATCGTGGGGAATTGGCAACTGGTCAGCGAATATGTCTTTCCGTCAAGGGTGATGGTGCCATGCTCGTAGTCGATGAAATGAAGCACGTCGCGGTCGGCCATGTCCCATTCGGGATGACGGGCGGCCAACTGTGCCTCCAACTTGAATTGGATGATGGCGATGGCCTTGTGCATACGGGCCGTCAGGTGTTGGGTCTTCAGGTCCATACCTTCTTCCTCGAGCAGGATGTGGGGTTGGAACTCCTCGCAAGGGTCATCGCTGTAGGTGTCGAGGGCAAAGGTGGCCAAGGGGATCAGGTTGATGCCGTAGCCTTCCTCCAAAGTGGCTAAGTTGGCATAGCGCAGAGACAGACGGATGACATTGCAGATGCAGGCTTCATTGCCAGCACAGGCTCCCATCCACAAGATATCGTGATTGCCCCACTGGATGTCCCAACTGTGGTAACTCTCCATCGTGTCGATGATTTTGTGGGCTCCGGGACCACGGTCGAAAATATCGCCAAGGATATGCAACTGGTCGATGGCCAGGCGATGGATCACATGGCAGATGGCGACGATGAAATCATCGGCACTGCCGGTGGAGATGATGGTATCGATGATGGCACTCACATAGGCGGTCTTGTCGACATCCTCCGTGTGCTCGTGGAGCAATTCCTGAATGATGTAGCTGAACTCAGGCGGGAGGCTCTTGCGCACTTTCGATCGGGTGTATTTGCTCGATACCTCGCGGCATACCTTCACCAGATGATGGATGGTGATGTGATACCAGTCGTTGATATCCTCTTCTTTCTCTTTGATCAGTTCCAGTTTCTCACGGGGATAGTATATCAGCGTGCAGAGATCTTTCTTCTCCGTCTCGCGTATCTGGTTGCCGAAGATCTCGTTCACCTTACGTTTGATATTACCGGAGGCGTTCTTCAAGACATGCTGGAATGCCTCAAACTCACCGTGGATGTCGGCCAGGAAGTGCTCGGTACCTTTGGGCAGGTTGAGGATGGCTTGCAGGTTGATAATCTCTGTACTGGCTTCAGCAATCGTGGGAAATGAGTGTGACAACAACGTGAGGTAGCGGAGGTCGTCTTGGGTAATGGGCGTTTTCATAGTGCTGGTTGTTTAATATTTCATCAGATCGGTCCTGATCTTAGAGGTGGAGGAATCGTCAAGGGCAGGAACAGGCATGTAGCCGTCGTCAAGATAGGCGACTTCTTTCAATACCTGACAGACACGACGGGCATAGGGGTAGAGATGGAGTTGGCGGAGGGTGGTGGCCAACAGCTCCTCGTCCATGTCGTCGTGACGGAAGACGCTGTATAGGTCGCATAGATGGCGAAGCGTGAGAGAATGATGGTGCTGGTGGTAACGGATGTTCTGCAACATGTAGCAGACATGCTGGATGTTGGCGTCGCTCCTGGATAGGTGCTTCCGCATCCGGTATCCCACGATACGGTTGCCGCTGAGCAGATGGTCATCGGGCAGGGGAGAGGTGTCTTTGGCATGACGGGGCTCGAAATGCTCCACTTCGGAAATATCGATGGGCAACGTGCCAAACTGGATTTTTATCAACACATCTTTGACCATTGGCAGGACTCCCTGCTCGGAGGCAAAGAGAAACAGGTCGCGCCAATCCGTTGGAGTGAGACTCCGCAGATTGAGGATGTCTTCAGGACAGAGGGGCTGACGCTCGGTGTCGTCGGCGAGACTCAGATGCAACAGGGCACCGGAAGCCTCGCGGATACGCTCACTGATGTGCAGACCCTTGTCGCTATCGAGCACCTTTTCATAGATGGCGCTCACACGACTGCTGTAGGCGGCGAGTGATGCTGGGTCTTCGGGCGCTGCAATATATTCCACCCGGTCGTTCCAACGCTGTTGGCGGATGTAGTCGCATTCCTTCGGGTCGGATACGATGACGCAGGACACCCCTCTCACCATGTCGCGCTGGTAACTGAGAATTTTCCAAGTCCGCTTGCCATATTCGGCATCGATATAGTCGGGATTCATCCCGCCGTATGGGGAGAAAACCACAGGAAAACCGCGCTTGTGTGACCAAAGGGCGATGCGGGAGTTGATGTAGTGGTAACTGCCGTGGATATGCACGACGTCAGGCATAAGTCGGTACAGCAATTGAAGATAACGCTTCTGAAGGGCAAGCAGGTTGACAATGCCGTGACGGCCATAGTCTGCTTTCCCGGTACCGATGCAATGATAAATGAAAGGACTGTCAGCAGCATCCCCCGACTGGGAACGATCATTGAAAGGACTGTCAGCAGCATCCACCGACTGGGAAATCTTTCCTGAAACATCGGGTGTCAGCGTCACCAGATGCACCTCATGGATGCCACTCTGGTGGAGCAGCTGCTGCTCTATCAGTGCCCGCTGGACATCGTCCGGCGGCATAGATGGAGTGAAATGTAATACCTTTCTTTTCATTCAAAATGCAAATATAATGCAAATCGAGCGCAATGCAAAGTAAAATACGCAGTTTTTTAGTTTCATGGCCTATATGCCGCCTATATTCGCACCGCATAGTGCTAATCCCAAGCACCCTTTGCCCTTCCTAGCTTTTCCTAGTCCTTCCTAGCCTTTCCTAGCCTTTCCTCGCTTTTCCTAGTCCTTCCTATCTCTATATAAAAATCCATGCCCCGATTGCCGGGGCATGGATTTTTATCGATGATATGGATTTTTATCGATGATTCCGATATCACTCACTTCAGGGCAAAGTATCCGAGAGCGGGTCAAACAGACCGTCGGCATTGCGGCCCAGGTCATGCCAACCCACCGTCTGATGGAGTGTCGGGTTGGTCTGCATGGCGTTCTGACGCAGGCCGAGGAAATAATAGGTAGGACGATACTTGATGGTCAGCGCGTTGTCGTTGCCATCAGCGTTCACATCCTTGCGACCCAGGAATATCTCATAAAACTCTGCCAAATCCTTCACTTTATTGTTATTGTAGGTACCGTTCACATAGCTCATGTCTTCATCGAGTGAGATGGCTTCAGGACGGTTGCCCTCAGTTGGGTCGGTGGTGCTCGCATCCAGACAGTACATCACAATCTGATGGCGCTTCGTACCATTGAGGGGCTTCACACCAAGATAGTTGCAGGTATTGCCACCAAAACCGGTAAGTGCCCAGCTGGGTCTGATGGAGGCCTGACCTTCACCGCCGTCGAAGAGCATCCAACGGTGCATGTCACCATAACGGTTGCCTTCGTAGGCCAGCTCTATCTGGCGCTCATAAAGGATGGCGGCAAAGAGACGTTGGCGGTTGCCGTTGATATCCGTGGGCAGACCGAAGTTGTTGGCTGCGGTATAACCCACACGGGCGCGGATCTGCTGCAAGGCTCCCACGGCTTCGTCAAAATGTCCGGCGCCACAGGCGGACTCTGCAAAGTTGAGCAGCACCTCGGCATAGCGCATCGACAACAGTGGAGCGGCATTCTTCATGAAGCCCTTGGGGTTGCTCTGGCTGTTGATATACACATAGAATGGGGTTGAATGCAGGTGGTAGTCGTCGCTGCGCTTGCGCACATACAGAGAATGGCTGCTGGCCTTGTCGGTGCTCTGTGTGAGAAGGTCGGGCCAGTAACCGCTGGAGGTGGTCACTTTATCCAGATCTTCTTCCTTGTCATTCCACATATAACTCCAGAGTGCATATTTGCTGCCTGTGGTATAAGATTCGGTCGGAATGATGCCGTTGAGCGACGGGTCGGTGAGGCTCACGCCACCTTCACTCCATTGCCACTCCACGCCAGGGAAGGCGAAGGTGCGGTAGAAACGGGGATCACGGTTGAGCCAGAAATTCACCTTGTCGTAGGGGATGCTGCTCTCACCGGGTTTCAGACCGTCAGACATCGGGAAGAGGTCCACCATCTCGGCTGTCGGTGTGTATCCGCCGCCGCCATTGGTGTTGCGAGGACGGATGCTGTGCTCCCAACGGTTGTACTTGCCATAGTCGGGCTGACCGGAGACATTGTCTTTCGTGTTGTGAAGGGTGATAAACACGGCCTCGCTCACCGAACCGTCGCTGCCGGTGTAGTCGGTCCAGATACGGGCCCAGTTGGCTGCGTTGTTTTCACCACCATTGTTGGCGTAGGCCAGACCGAAGTGACCGGCCTGAAGCTTCTCCAAGGCGGCCTTGTTGGCGACGTAGGCAGCCTCCCAGCGCGACGCGTCGTCGGCTCTGTTGAACACGGGACTTGCATAGTAGAGCAGCATCTTGCCGAGCATGGCCTGAGCCAGACCGGAGGTGATGCGGCCGAAGTCCTGCGCCTCGTTCTTCCAGCGCACGGGAAGCATCTCTGCGGCACGGGTGAAATCTTGCACGATGAAGTCGACACATGCCTTGGTGGTCTGACGGGGGACGATCAGGTCGCTGCCATCACCGTCGGGACCCAGGATGGGGTCTTGCACCTTGTCGATGATAGGCACGCCGCCATAGATCGTCACGAGGTGATAGTACATATAGCCACGGAAGAAGTAGGCCTGACCGAGCAATTCCCTCTTCTGCTCCTCTGTCAGCACTTCGGATTTCTCCACGTTTTCTATCACGTCATTGCAGTTGCGGATATGTCCCCAGGGACTGTACACATCGTTGGCCACATAGAAGAAGTCAAAATTGGCACTGGTGAAGTTGTAGGTGATTTCTTCCTCAGGATTCACGAATATGGAGAAACCGCCATATTCCTCGGTGCTCTTCGACCATTTGTCGGGGTTGCCGACAGGCGTCCAGTCGTTGGGTTTGTTGGTGCCGTTGCCATCGCCGCCGTCGGAGATGGGCAACATCCAGTAATACAGGTTGTTCAGACGTTCCTGAGCGCCGTTGTAGTCGCTGTAGGCGGTTGTCTGGTTGAAGTTGCCGTAGTTTTTCTTTTCCTCAAGAAATTCGTCGCTGCACGAGGTGATGCCCATGGCGAGGGTTCCGAGTATGAGGGCTGATGTCAAAATATGATAGCTTTTCATCTTGATATTCCTCTTTAGTTTAATTAGAACGATACGTTGATACCCATGGTGTATTTGCGCAGGTTGGGGTAACGGCCATAACTGCCGGCCCACGATGCCCAGCTCTTGTCGGGGTAGTTGTTGATGAAGTTGATGGCATTCTGAATGGTGAGGTTCAGACGGACGCTGCTCAGACCCACTTTCTTCACCCAGTTGCGGGGAAGGGCATAGGCCACGGTCACATTGCGGAGCGTGATAGCGGTAGCGTCGATCAACCAGAATGAGGAGGCTTGGGTATTGACCTTATCGTAACGCATGTTGGGCATCGCACCTGTCAGATTGACGGGCACGGTGACGTTGCCGGAGGCATCGTAGATGGTCTCATAGTTGAACATGTCACTAAAAGAGGAGGGCATGTTCTCATACTCATAGTTGTTGGCGGCCTGACGGTAGTCGGTGCCTACCATCATCTTGGCTCCCCAACTGGCCGACAACTGGGCCTGGAGGGAGAAACTCTTGTAGCTGCCACCAAGGTTGAGGGTGCAACCATAGGGGTTGCTCGAGTATTCTGAGAGACGGATGAAATCGTTGCCGGCTGTCACCTTGCCGTCTTTCGGACCGTAGGTGCCGTCGCCGTTGTTGTCGCCTTGAATGTCTTCATAGATCAGCATGCCGGGGCGCATCTCACTCTTGGTCATACCTAGATATTCGGTGATGCCATTTTTCGTGAAATATTCCTCGATATCCTGATAACTGCGGAACATGCCCAAGCACTTGAATCCCCATAAACCACGGTCGGAACGCTCTCCGTAAACAAAGTCGTCGTATTCGGGAATAGCCTGGAAATTGGTGGCCAGTATCTTATTGTCGCTGAAACCGGTGGAGAGCTTCAACCAATAATTGATGTCGTTGCCGATCTTGTCGCGCCAGCCCACATTGAGCTCCCAGCCCCATGCATCGAGCTCGCCGTAGTTCTCAGGGGTGGCCTGGGTTCCTACAGTGGTGGGGAACTGGGCTGTACCGGTGCGGGTGGCAAACATCTCGCGGCTGCGGTCATAATAGAAGTTGAAATCAAACGTCAGACGGTTGCGCAGGAAGTGGGCGTCTATACCGACATTGGTCTTGTAGGTCTTGTCCCAGTGCACATCTGAGTTCACACCTGCCTTAGGCATGACAAGCGCATAGCCCACATCGCTGTTCAGACCGTTGCTGCCGAAGATGGCGCCTTTGGCGGCGTTGCGCTCATAGAGTTGGGTCCAAAGCCAGGCTCTGATATTGTCGCGGCCCATCAGACCCCATGAGGCACGGAGTTTCAAGAAGTCGACCCATTTCACCTTCTCCTGGAACCATGACTCTTCGGAAATCACCCAACCGGCACTCACTGACGGGAACTTACCCCAGTAATTCTTCGGGGCAAACTTCGTGGAGGCGTCGGCACGGAACAAAAACTCGAAAAGATACTTGCTGGCGTAGGCGTAGTTGAAGCGGCCCACATAGGAGAGCATACCGCTCTCTGTGCGGTTGAACGACACGTCCATGTCGCCTGTTCCGGAACTTGACTGACCGTCTTGGTAGGCGATGAGGTCGGTGATGCTGCCTGTGAGAGGCTCGCCCCATGCCTCAGTCTTCTCAATGGAGAACAAGCCGCTTACGTCGTGAAGACCAAACTGACGGGCATATTGGATGTTGAAGTTGAACTGGTAACTGTCGTTCCGTGACATGCTGCGCCTGAGAAGACCGCCATTGCTCACCAGACGAAGCACGCCCATCGTGCTGTCGTCATACACGGCTCCATCACCGGTGTAGAGGTGGGAACCGGAACCGGTGCGGTTGGTCATACGGTAGACATCCTGGATGGTCTGTACCGTGTTGGCCTTGCTGTTGGCGATCGACTTGGAGTAAGACACCTTGGCGGATAGGCCTTGCAGCGCTTTGATCCAGTTGAAATCCAACTCAATGCTACCGTTGATGTTCAGATTGTTTGACTGATCCTGCACGTTGTCGCTGTGGTTCTGCACGGCGGCGAAGTTATAGAGCTGGGTAGCACTGGTGGGGATGATGTTCTCCATGCCGCTGTAGACGATGGGGTAACCACCGGCATAGTCAGGAACGAAAGGCAGGTGGGTCATCAACCATTTGTAGTCGAAGTCGGTGCCGCCACCCTGTGGGGTGGTGGAGTTGTTGCGCTCGCCCCAGTCACCGCTCACCTGAAGGGCGGTCTTCACATGCTGGCCGATCTTAGCATTGATGCCGGCACGGAAATTCCAGCGCTCATAGTCAAGGCGGCCGATGTTACCATCCTGGGTGTAGTAGGAGACACCGGCGAAATAGGTGGCCTTGTCGTTGCCTCCGTTGATGTTGATGTTATGACGCTGGGTAAGTGCCGATTTCCACTCCTTGTCGAGAAGGTCGAAATTGATACCTTTGGCGGCTTCCATCTCGTCGGCTTGGAAGAGTTGGTTGCGCAACTCGATATTGTCTTGCGTAGAGGTGTTGGCGGCGCGGATGGTGTTGTAGATCTTCATGTAGTCGTAGGTGCTCAGCATTTTGGGCGTGTATAGGGCGTCCGTCCATCCCAACTGGCCTGAATAACTGATCTTCGGAGCACTGTTCTCTCCTTGCTTTGTCTTCACAAGCACCACACCGTAGGCTGCGCGGGCACCATAGACAGCAGCAGAGGCGTCTTTCAGGACGGTGATGCTTTCCACCTCGCTGATGTCAAGGTTGTTGAATGCGTTCTCTGTGGAGATGAAACCGTCGATGACATAGAGTGGGGCAGGGTTGGGCTCACCGCCACGGGTGGAACCGGGGTCATTGGTGGTAGCCATCACGTCGCTCTGACGGATGGTGAGCGAAGGACTCTGACCAGGACGGTAACCGTTGGCACTGACACTCACACCATTGAACATGCCGACAAGGGCATCACCAAGACTTCCTACAGAGAGGTCCTGGATATCTTTGGGGGAGATGGTCTCCACGGCACCGGTCACATTCTTCATCTTCTGGGTGCCATAACCCACGACGACCACTTCGTCAAGGCTTTGATTGTCTTCCACCAGACGGATGACGCCACCGGGCTTGACGGTCTGGGTCAGGTAGCCGATATAGGTGACGACGATCTTCTTGTCGCCTGGCACCTCCAACTCGTAGTTGCCGTCGAGGTCGGTCACCGTGCCGCCCGTTCGCTCGCCGTCGACCTTGATGGTGGCGCCGATGACGGGCTCGCCATTCTCATCGAGAACGGTACCGCTCACTTTCTTGGCTTGGGCCAGGGCGGAGGTGGGCACCAGGGCCATGGCCATGCTCATGCATAAACTGATGATGAGTTTTCTTTTCATATCGTGTTTCCTTTTTATATTCTACTTCGATTCAAGGCTATTTCCACCAACGCGGATCACCGGTCTTGCGGGCCACTTGCTCTGCACCCGTGGGGGTGAAGTTGCCGTTGGCGGGGTCGGTGAAGGCGGGGTCGGTCTGAAGGGCATTATTGCTCGTGTCGTAGGTGTTGGTGGAGAATCCTTCGGTCTCGGGTGCACCATCAAACCAGTAGGTGTTATAACCCCAGTTGTTGACGGCGGCGGTGCTGATACGGCCTGTCAGACGGCGGGGTACCTGTCCGCTGCCACAGTCGACGAAGATGTTGTTGGTGATGTCGTAGTTAGACGTGTTGCGGCCGTCGAAACCACTGTGGTTGGCCATCTGGCCTTCCTTGGCAATGTTGTAGAAGGTGCAACTTTTCAGGTTGATGGAGTTGGTCAGATATCCGGCACGGTCGCAGCGACCTGAGTTGTTGTAACGGATGAAATAGTTCACCTTGTTGCTGGTGGCTCCCCAGAAGGTGCAGTTGGTGGCGGTGAAATCGTTGATGAAACCGCCGCCATCGTAAATCTGGAAATAGGCGCTGCTGCTCATCTTGTCATCAGGCGTAAACTTCACCAGGGTGTTGGTCATAGAGAATGACTTGATGCAATATTTCACTTTGTTGTCGAAAAGGAAATAGCGGTTCACATTGTTGATAGTACAACCGAGGAAACTCACAGGGTCCTTAATCTGATAATGGTTGTTGTGGTCGGCATCGAGGATGTCGGGGTTGGGCTCCTCGCTCAAAGCCAACACGGCTTGGGTAGACGCACCACACTCGAAAGTGATGTATTTGGCTTTGAATCCGCTGCTGGTGGCCAGTCCGCCTTGCTCACCATAGGTGATGACGGCATTGTTGGTCTTGCTGCTCGTGCGAAGCGTCACCGTATATTTGCCGAAGTCAAGCAACGACGACACGGTATAATGTCCGCCGGGGACAAGGTCGAAATTGAGATTCTTACCCACAGAGTCTGCAGGGATGGGATTGGAGGCAAACCAGGCATTCAGGTCGCCTTATGGAATGGCGGCGTAGGAGGCCTCAAACGAGTTGAAACGCTTCTCGGTAGCGCTGGGGGCTGCCGTGTTGTTGAGACGCTCATTGCCAAGCGTGCGGATGAGCAACTTGTAGTTGACATCTTCTTCGCGGGAGGTCGTGATGGAACAGCCGTCGACATTCTTGCTGTACAATGGGGTGCTCTCGTCGCTCAGGTCAAATAGTGATACCTCATAGCCTCCTGCACCATAGACCACGGGCCATGAGATGGTCATCTGGTCGCCGTCGGTGTTGGGCGTGATGGTGATGTCGCCTTCTGCTGGCGAGGCCAACTGGGCATTCTGCACGTCGCTCACAAACGTGTCGTTACCATCATAAGTATCGGCGCAGGATGAGAAACTGAGAATCCCCACGGCTAACGCCGCAAGAGCGCACAGCCTCTTGCATGATACATTTAGTGATTTGTTCATAGATCAATAAAAAAAGTTATACATGTATAATTTAGAATTCTGATGATAGGACGCAGAAAATCATCATTTGTAACCATTTTTAATGCGTTTCACGATGAAATGCAACATATTTGTGTCGGATAGGGAGAAAAAAAGCAGGAGAAGCATCAAGCCTCTCCTGCTCATAAGGGATTTCAAAGATACCAATGTGGTTATCTGTTGATGTATTTCTTTCCGTTCTTGATAAGGATGCCCTTGGTGGAAGGAGACACACGCTGACCGGCAAGATTGTAGACGGGGGCGTCGGCGTCTTCCACAATGGTCCTAATCTGGGCGATACCGTCTGTCAACCAGCGGGGATCACCGGTCTGGTTGGCCAACTGCTCGGAACCCTGCGGCGTGAAATCTCCGTTGGCGGGATCCTTCAGCATCGGATCGCTGGCGAGGATGGTCTCACTGGTGTCGTAGTTGTCGGTATTCTCAGCTGCACCATTAAACCAATAGGTGTTGTAGCTGAAGGTGGCGGTAGACTGGTTGCCACGGCTGCCGAGGAAGCGACGGGCGACCTCGCCATTGCCGCAGTCTACGAAGATGTTCTTGGTCATGGTCCAGTAAGAGGTGCCGCGGCCTGCAAAACCGGAGTAGTTGCCCCACTGACCGGCCTTGGCGACATTGTAGAACGTGTTGCTCTCGAAAGTGATGCTGTTGCTCTCAAAGCCGGCGCGGTCGCAACGGCCAGAGTTGTTGTAGCGAACCAGATAGTCTTGGTCGGTTCCCTTGCCGCAGAAGGTGCTGAGCTTCACAGTCAGGTTGTTGATGAATCCTTGCTTGGAGAGGTCGAAGACGGTCTTCTTGGCGGTGGAGTTGAGGGATACGATGCTGTTGTCGACCAGCATATTGGCAACGCAATATTTGGCTGCACCATTGTCGCTGATGAGCTGCGGAACGTCGTTGATGACGCAATTGAGAATGTTGACATGGTCGATGATGTAGTAGTCTCCTGTGCCTACGGCGACAGCCGGGGTCTCGCTCAGGTTGATCAGTGCGTCGGTGCCAAGGGCACTGGCGTCGATGATGAGGTTCTCAAGCGTGATGTTGCCTCCGGTGATGAAGTTGGCACCAGCGGCCATCTTGATCTTTGCAGGACTGCCTGCTACACCCGAGATGGTCAGGTTGGAGGTGCTGATAGGAGCGTTCATCGTGTATTCCTTGTCTGCTTCCAGATTGACGGTCACCTGACCATCCTTAGGACTGGTGGCTGCCACAATCTCGGCCAGATCGTCACCACCAGGACCGGGTTCGCTGCCAGTGGAGAACTCAAAACCGCCAAAACCTACCTGTGAACTGTCTTGGAAGAGCCAGTAGCTCACACCGGCCTCCACCTCGAAGGTGATCCATCCCCAGAATGCCTGGCTACCGGTGGAAAGCACATGTTTGCGATCCTCAGCGGTCTTGTCGCATTCGGCCTTCTTCTCTGCCAACTGCTCGTCACTGTATTTGGCGGGCTCACCGTTGGCGATGGCTTCCTCGTTGGCTTTCAGCATGTTGTAGTAGGAACTGTAGATATAGTCGTTGTGGATGGAGTCGATCTGCTCGGAGTTGAAGAAGATCTGGTATTGCTCATACACAGGGTTGCCTTGATTGTCAAGTTTGGGCTCGCCTGTCTCGGGATCCGTGGCGGGTGTGGTGTAGTTGGCGCGCTTGCCATTCACATAACCTTCGGCTTTCAAAGGCACGGCTTCCTTGGTGACGTCATTGATGACGTAGGTGTTGCGGTTGCCTTTGTTGGCCCATACCTGCACACGCAATTTACCAGATACCTTCGGGGTGAATTTGTAATAAAGACCTACCAAAGGCATGGTCGTCATGCCTGGCTTGTAATATTCGTAGGATGCACGATAGGTGCCTGTGGGCTCACCATCGCGATAAACTTCCTCACAGAACATCTTCACATAGGGATTGCCGGTGCCCATCACAAAGTAAAGCTTCGTGCCGGCGGCATCGTTGATGTCCAACTTATTGTTGCCGTTCTTCCAAGAGATAGGATTCCATGATCCCACGGAGGCGATCTCATAAGTGTGGTTTTCTCCATCAATCACGGCTCCTGGCACGAGGTCTTGACCTAAGTTGAGAGTGGTGTCATCGGGGTCGATCTTGTTGGCAATGGTGGCGCCGCCGACGGCTTCCATTGTCATGTTGGCTGTGTTGACGGTAACGATAGATTTGCCGTCTGCTACATTGGTGGCATTGCCCGACTCATCGACAATGGCTGAAAACTCCGGCGCAAGCAGGATCTTTTCACCATCAATAACGATGGGCTTGTAACTTTCTGTCTGTGCGTTTGCACCCATGCAAGTGAGCGCAACAGCAATAAGAGTAAAAAATTTCTTCATAAGCTTATAAGATTTGTTAGTAAATATAGTCGTTGGTTGTCAGATATTATGATAATGGCTTTCAAAAATAACGATTTAGCAGCAATGATGTAATTAGTCTTTTGCTATTTTAGCAATAATTAACTAATCATGCGGCAGGCCAGTTGGTTTGGATGATGGAAATTCATCGCCGGCCCCTTCTTTGGCAGCCGTGGTCTTCATTCGTATTTTCCGCATCAGCCAATTGTAGGCGGGTGTGTAGATGGCGGCGGTCAGAATGACGATGGCGAGATAGACCAGGGCCACATAATAGAAATTGTGGTCGGCACGGTAGCGGAAGGCGTAAACACGGATGACAGGATGCATCACAAACATGCCGGCGGAGATGCTGCCAATATACATAAAGATGCGGTTGAACCATGAGAAGCGGATGCGCTTGAGCAGGAGATAGAGCAATAGGGGAGGGAAGAGGGGACTGAAAGGCCACAGGAAATGGATGATGGTCGAACTGAGCCATATCAGGGTCAGAAGGGGGAAACACCACAGAAAATGGCGGTCGGCAAAGTCGATAAAAGCGACATGGGGGGTGCGGCCTACGTACAGTCCGAAAAGAAATACGGGAAACCATAGGATGCAGTTCTTTCTCATGCCTTCCACACTGTCGGATAATGGAAGATAGGCTTGCAGCATGCCAAGTGCCAATGACAATATGACAAATAGAAGCAAGAGCTTGTTGCTTCTGACATAGTAGAATAGCAAATAGCAGAGGTAGAGTTGGAAGGTCAGTCCAGAATACCAAAACACTCCGGGGAATATCTTCTCGGGTTGGAGGAAGTTGATGGTGAAAGTCAACTGCTGGATGATGATTGACGTGTCAAGAAGTCCTTTTCTCGCGACCATATATAGAAAATAGGCAGGTACCATCAATATCCATAATTTGATGAAACTGTGCCAGATATATGGCAAGGGGCGCAAGGACGTGGGGCGATGCTCATACTTGCAGGCCAGTCCGTAACCACTCAAAAATACAAAGATGGGCACGCCATACCAACCAAAATAACTGAAGGTGGATTCTATCACTGACCAGGAGAATATCTTGAAATAGGTGACGAGAAAGATGGCGCGCTGGGGGTAGTAATAAAACTCATTCTCCTGGAAATAGCACATCAGATGAAACAAGTTGTGGAGGCATATCAGCAGGATGGCCACACCACGCAATTTCACAGTCAGATCTCTATCTATCTTCATCCTATTCAGTTTCTTTGTCTTGTGACAGGTAAAAAAGGCTTATTTGAATTTCACTTGCTGGTATCCTACCAGCTGGTCGCAACGACCACTGGGGTCACGGTAATAGATGAGGGCTTGATATTGGTTCTCTGTCTGGAAAAAACTGCCTTCCGTGGGCATCACCTGTGAATATCCTCCATTGTCGATCAACACGTATTGATAGGAATAATACCCCATCTTCAGCATCACTGTGGCTTGATAGGCATGCTCGATATCGTCATACTCCATCAGGTATTTGGGCAAAAACTGGTCGTTGGTCCATACACCATTGAGATAGACGTCGCCGTTCACACGTTCCTCACTCTGCAGGGTGAAATGCACCATCACATAATCACACAACCGGTCGTTCTCGATATTGTCGCTGTTGCGGATATAAAAAGCACCATTGGCATCCTCGTCATAGAGATAGTGACGGCGTGGCTCATCGGTGAAGATAAAGGCGTGAAAAAGATCTCCGTCCCATCGCATGCGGTCTACACCCAAAGTGGGATGGTCGGTAGCCAACACCTCAAACTTATGGTATTCGTTGCCGGCGGGGAAGATCAAGTCGCGGCAATGCTCCCATTTCAGCCCGTCGTTCATGGTGTATTGGGGAGAAGCATTCACGATGGCGTTGTCCCAGCGGCCGTTTTGCATCACCACTGTTTTGATCTGAGTCGTAGGGTTGATGACGGTCATGCCGCCGTAGTTCACTGACATGCTCACCTGCTGGTGGCTATGGTTGATGTCGATGTCGGTATTAGTGCTCACGGTCATCGACACACCCATGCGCGGTTGAACGATCATGAAGCACACACTCAGCATCGGCTCCTCGTCATTATTGTCATCGTAGACCGTCAGACGGTAGTTGCCGCTCATTTTCAGACGGCAGTGCTCATTGGGGATGGTCAGACGGTAATGCGTGTAAAGCATGTTGGTGTTGAGTGATTCCTCGTAGTCCTCGATTAGGTTGCCCTCCACAAAACCATCGATATAGTCGTGTTCAAACAGACCGTCGCTCGGGCTCCAGTCGGCCTCGCAATGCTCCACTTTATAGGTGTAACGGTGATACTCATGTGTCAGGTCATCGAAGGAAATGTTGATGGGAGCCCCACCAAGGAAGGCCACAGGTGGCGACAACCAGTCATTACCTGCCACCACCTGAACCGTGGCGATGCGATCATTGAAGATCTCATGGCGCTGGGCAACAGCACTGGAGGCCGTCAACAACCAGATGGCGAGAATCAAAAGAAACAGATCTCCCACCTTTAACACCTTTAATTCACTTCTATTCTTTTTATATGGCATCATCTTATATGGCATCATCTTCATCTATATGGTGTCTATGATAAAAAAGTGATTGCAAAGATATGATTTTTTTACCATTCCTCTGTCATATTTGCATTTTTTCTCCTCTTTTAGTTTTTCCTTTGCTTCTTTCAGCACATATTGAGCTTCTTTCTTCGGTTGCCTTATAGAGATATGAAAATGCATTTACCCTTATTGGATGTGCTGCACCTCTACCGACTACCTTCACTTGTTAATGTTTAAAATGTAAGTTCAAAGAAGAGTTATATAGAGGACTTTTTCTTGGTTTATCCACGTTTTATCATATTTTTGAGAAAAACATGAAAAAACCTTCAAAAAAATTTGGTGGATTCGAAATAATCGCCTACCTTTGCAACCGCATTTGAAAAGGCTCCCTAGCTCAACTGAATAGAGCATCTGACTACGGATCAGAAGGTTGTGGGTTTGAATCC
>CADCQC010000020.1 GCA_902803455.1 uncultured Prevotellaceae bacterium | reverse complement strand
TGGATGCAGAAAAACGGGCAACGCTGCAGGAATTGCTTTTCCGAATCAGTGCAGTTCGTCAGGCCGAAGACAAGAAATATGTCCGTATGAATGTGCCCCGCGCCCGTCTGGAGGAAATCATAGACGTATTACCAGGTTTGAAGAGTCCCACGATCATCCCCTTGGCCGACAATGAATGGTGCTGTGTACATACCGTCCTTGACCAACGAAGATTTTGGGAAATCATCGGCCGGCTGAAAGAAATCGGCGCCCAAGGAATTCTTGTCACCCCTATTGAGAAAATGATTTTATAAGAAATGAGAGTCATCAGATATCCATCCAAGCACACATGGGGAGAAATCACCCTTCGCCCACAACTAGACACAGCCAAGTTGACAGACATCGTGAATGGTGTGCTCGACGATGTCCGTCAACATGGTGATGACGCCATCCGCCGTTATGAGGAGAAGTTCGACCACGTCACTCTAGGAGCACTCCGTGTGACAGAACAAGAGATGAAAGAAGCAGAGACTCTTGTCGATCAAGAGTTGAGAGCGTCATTGGAATTGGCACATCGCAACATTTACCGTTTTCATTCCCAGCAAGTTTTCGAAGGAGCTAAAACGGAGACACAACCAGGCGTCACCTGTTGGCAGAAGAGCGTTGCCATCGAACGGGTAGGACTCTATATCCCAGGTGGTACGGCACCGCTTTTCAGTACGGTGCTCATGCTTGCCACTCCAGCCAAGATTGCAGGTTGTGAGGAAGTCATCCTCTGCACCCCTCCCAACAGAGAAGGCAAGGTGCATCCGGCGATACTTGTCGCTGCCCGAATAGCAGGTGTCAGTCAGATTTTCAAAGTTGGCGGTGTTCAAGCTATCGGCGGCATGGCTTATGGAACAGAAAGCATACCTAAAGTATATAAGATATTTGGTCCAGGAAACCAGTATGTGATGGCAGCCAAGCAACAGGTGTCATTACATGATGTGGCGATAGATATGCCAGCAGGTCCATCAGAAGTCTGCATTATTGCAGATGAGACCAGCCATCCAGACTTCGTGGCCGCCGACTTATTGTCACAGGCCGAACATGGCATTGACTCACAGGTCGTGCTGATCACCACATCAGAAAAGATCATCCAATCTGTGGGTCGTGAAATAGAGCGGCAAATACGACTATTGCCAAGACGCGAAATAGCGGAACAAGCCCTCAACAACAGTATGATTGTACTCGTCAACGATACTTTTGAGGCAATCAACTTAAGTAATGTATATGCCCCAGAACATCTGATTATCTGCACTGCAGATTATGAAATTCTGGCAGAGAAGGTGATCAACGCCGGTAGTGTGTTCCTCGGAAATTATGCCTGCGAGAGTGCAGGAGACTATGCGAGTGGCACCAATCACACCCTTACCACTCATGGATATGCATTGGCCTATAATGGTGTGAATCTTGACAGCTATTGCCGAAAGATCACATTCCAACACCTCACCCCAGAAGGTATTCATCAGATTGGACGGGCAGTTGAGGTGATGGCAGAAAATGAGGAACTAAAGGCTCATAAGAATGCCATGTCGTTGAGGATCAAATATTTAAAAAGAAAAGAAAGCGACAGGTCATGAAAGCATTAAAAGATCTCGTCAGGCCCAATATCTGGGAATTGTCACCCTATAGCAGTGCCCGTGATGAATATAGCGGACATACCGCACATGTTTTTCTCGATGCCAACGAGAATCCTTATAATCATCCATTCAACCGCTATCCAGATCCCCTTCAACGAGAGTTAAAGAAACTGGTCTCCAAGAGGAAAAGAGTAAAGGAAGAGCAAATCTTTCTTGGTAACGGCAGCGATGAGGCCATCGACTTGATTTACCGTTGCTTTACCCGCCCCCAGATAGACAATGTCGTGGCCATTGAGCCAACATATGGCATGTATCATGTCTGCGCAGATATCAATGATGTGGAATACCGCCCAGTGATGCTCGATGATCATTTTCAGATGTCGGCAAAAAAGATGTTGGAATCCTGTGATCGCTACACAAAAGTGATCTGGATCTGTTCCCCCAACAACCCATCAGGAAATCTTATTGACAGAGATGAAATAGAGAAAGTATTGAACACGTTTGATGGTATTGTGGTCATCGATGAAGCCTACTCTGACTTCTCCAGTCAGACACCCTTCAGGTATGAGTTGAACAACTATCCCCATCTGATTGTTCTGAATACGATGAGTAAGGCATGGGGATGCGCTGCCATCCGTCTTGGAATGGCCTTTGCCGATAAGGAAATCATCCAGATTTTCAACAAAGTGAAGTATCCATATAATATCAACCAACTCACCCAAGAAAAAGCGGCAGAAATACTCAGTGCTCCTTTTGAAGTTGATAAATGGGTCAAGACGTTGTTGCAGGAACGAAGCATGATGATGGCCGCCTTCAAAATGTTGCCTTGCTGTCTTCATGTATATCCTACAGACGCCAACTTTTTCTTGGCCAAGATGACAGATGCCTGTGGCATCTACAATTATCTTGTGGAAAAAGGGATTATCGTGAGAAACCGGCACAAAGTATCCCTTTGCGGCAATTGCCTACGTATAACGAGAGGTACAAAAAACGAGAACGAGCAATTGCTGTCAGCCCTGCGCAATATGAATTGAATCATGCAGGGTCACCAAACGGTCAGTAAATCCCTGCATGATTCAAATCTTTCTTTTCCGGTTTTCAATGAAGCCGCCAGTTATTCCGGGCATTCGTATTTCGCACCAGTCTGTTGGACGAGTGCCCTCTTGAATTTTTCAGGATATCCCGGACGCTTCGGTCTGGTAGCCAGCCCATATTGATCTCTGGTAAACTTACCGTCACTTTCCGGATGGATAATCATGTCATTGAATTTGACAATCAGATATCGAGCCAAGACATTCCATCTGTCTAACATCTGTTGTGCTTTTTCCACACTATAATCATTCAGGTAAGCGATTGCCATGTGAGGATTTTCGTCATAGAGAGCCAGCGCTGTTTCCTCAACACTTTTCTGGGCTGAGAAATATGATTTTTCCAAAGAATCACGCACTTGTTGCAATGACGGGAACAATAAAGAATACCTGGGGTAGACCATATTAGACACCCAATTACATACCCAAAATGCATTTTTCTCAGAGAAAGTCACCTCATCCGCACCTGGTGTGTGGTAACATAAAGGCCTTTCTGTCATACTGCAATAAACTGGTGTATAAGCAGCCATATTGCCATCATCATTTGCCCACCAAATGATACCTCCTATCTCACGAGGCAGCCATGAGCGCAATTGCGAGACATAGGAAAATCCCGTCTGCTGAGTAGACGTGGGACGCTCATTAAAGTATTTTTTACCATCAATCTCCCATGATAATGGTGTGGGCCTATACGGCATTTCCCAAATACCACCACCAATATCACCATCAAGCGCGAAAGGTGTACCTTCATAATGATCGCGCATACATGCCTCAACCTCCTGCAAACTCACCTTGTGATCAGGTACAATCCACAATGGCATAGCTTCCGTATATGGTTCTTTACCCATGGCATATTTCAGATAGCGATTCATGTCTTTGCAGAAATGATTGAAGAAGCTCCACACACGAGCTTCACAATAACGTCTGCCAGAAAAGTCGGGCTTGGCATACGCCTCATTCCAACTGAATTCCGCATCTTTACCCTTAAACCATCCCTTCTCACGGGCAAATTTCACCACATCCTTTGCATACAGGACATTTTTCTTGTCTTTCATATTGAATGTGGTGATACGGCTCTGATTGGCATGAGCGCAGATGGCATTATCAGGAATACGGATAGCCACCCATATAGCTCCTTTACTGCCTGGCCCCTTCCCCATCATCTCCATGATCCAAGCCTCATTGGGATCGCAAATAGAAAAAGTCTCACCTTCGGAGTTATATCCATAGGTCTCTACTAACGATGTCATCACCTGTATGGCCTCACGGGCTGTCTTGGAGCGCTGAAGAGCAATATAAATAAGCGATCCATAATCAAGGATACCCGTTGAATCCACCATTTCCTCACGTCCCCCATAGGTAGTCTCACCAATGGTCACCTGATATTCATTGATATTTCCGATCACATTATAAGTCTCGGGCGCCTCAGGAATTTCGCCATGATACTGATTGGTGTCCCAGTCATAAATCTTCCGCATCTCGCCTTTGGCATGTTTGGCAGCAGGATAATGGCATAATGACTGAAACATACCATAGTCATCGGCATTGTAAGAACAAAAGACGGAGCCATCCGTACTGGCACCTTTTGCAACAATAAAATTGGTGCAGGCATTGGCATACATCGCGCCGCATAGAAAGAAGAAAGCAAGTATTTTTCTCATAACAGTATTAGTAATTAGTAATTGATGGTCGTATCGTATATACTTTCATTTCCAAGATAGTCGCGGGCTTTCAATCTGACATGACGATCTTTGCCCGTGGGATGAATGGGGGTATTGCGCAAATCGCAGATGATACGCGAAGACTTTTTCACATGATCAAACAGGACGAAACGATCATCAACATACCCCTCAAAGGACGAGATACCCGTCTGGTCATCTTTTAAGTCAAACAACAATAAAGGAGACTGACCTTTTCCATGGATGGGAATGATACGTGGAGGTTGATCGTCATATTCGATGGTGAAAACGTGCCCCAAATCTGCAATATCGCCTTCCACCCATCCCTCATTGAATTGGGCATCCACAAATAATTGCTGTCCCTTTTCCGGATCCAATTCATCTGTTTGGGTTCTTCTGCGCGCAGAAATATAGAGTTTCAAATTGTCAGGAGCAACCTTGTTGAGTTGCAAGCGAAGATGTGCTTTTTTGTAGAGAGGGATCGACTTATTGGCCAACTGATATTCTGGCGACCATGCTTTCATCCGTCGGGAAGAAGCGGACACCTTAGTCTGTTGCAGCAATGAACCCGCCGGAATGTCAAGTTGCATACCTTCATGGCGGATGGTATGAGATACCGTGCGGTCCAATGTCAACGAATCGTCTTCAAGCACAGGAGAGATGGTATCATGTCGCGCACTGACCACAAACTGGTATCGGGAAGTATTGCCAAAGAAATCGCTCAACACATAGGTAAGCACATAGTCCCTCTCCTCATTAAAATCCACTATCCCTTTGTTGGCGTCAGTCTTCAGAAAAGACAATTGATTGCCAGGTAACAGATAAGATCTCAGGAACCACAGATGATTGTTGGCATAATAATCGTAATCCCCCCAGACATTGACCATCATATTCTCTTTTACAGCGATACGGTTCACATCGCTCGAAAAGACTTCTTTTCCATCAACAAGCAGTTGGGTTTTCCGAATACCATATCGGTTATCGGAACCTTGCATGAAATCTTCAGCATATAAACCGAAACCCACTTTTCCCCATGCAGTGAGAGAATCGACAATGGCATATCCCATGAAATCAAAACGCATCTGCTCATCCTGCCCACAGAATCTCCCCTCACCTTTGATAGGGTAAGCCATGATGCTGTGTGCCTTAGGAGCGACACTATCTTCCAAGAGGTCAGGCAGGAAATCAAGTGGATCAAGCATGGTCCAAGTATCGGTCTCATGGATCTCAAGATGCAGATGCGGTCCCATACTCGCCCCCGTGTCGCCACTCAGCGCCAGAATTTGTCCTGCAGCAACAGGATAGTCAGTGCCTTCAAGTTCCAGATCCACATCCGTACAGTGATGCTCGTATTGCCATTTTTGCACCAGCATTTCAATAGCAGGCGCAAATCGCTGTAAATGAGCATACACACTGGTATACCCCTCAGGATGTCTCACATAAATGGCATTGCCCATACCACCCACATTCACCGTAACCCTTGACACATATCCATCCCCTATCGAGTACACACCTTTACCCTCTTCGTGCATTGTCTTGATGTCTAATCCCCCATGAAAATGATTTGGGCGAGGTTCTCCAAAATTGCCCGCCAATGACACATCGAGATGGACGGGAGACAAATAGGCAACTGCAGCAATAATAAGATGTGTTATCAACATAAGATCAACGATTAAAAAAATCAAAGATTTGGTGGTGGCGGCAATGGCTTTCCATGTTTATCAACAGCATTGGGGTCCTGTTCATTCGGGAGTTGCGGGTGCATGTGCACTTCAGGTTCTATCCGTCGTGGATCAATATTCCGGCTCACGGCCATTGATGCTTGTGAGTTTGGGTTAGCAATACTATCTTCGTCCTCACCATCTTCTACTGGCTTTTTAGTATGCATCCTAAGCAGGCGCATATTGCTGATAGCCAGCAATTTTAATGTGGTAGATGACTTATTTCCGTTTCCTTTACCCAAATAAATGAACCCTTTGGTCTCCTTGATGCCTAACCTTCGGATATCCTCAATAATCATACTAAAATGCTGATCGGATGTCACACGCATCGTTTGAGTTGATGTGCTGTCATTGGAAAAAGTCACCGCCAACAAAGCATAACCATCTCTTACCCCATCCTGAAAAATAAACTGGCTGTCGAAATTAAGAATGATTTTATCACCAGCATGATAAGCAGTATCAGCCTTGACGTCAAAAGAGACGATATTGAAAGGTGCTTGAGGCATCAACATCAATGCACTTTCATTACGCCAAACCGTGGCGGTATCCCCTTGTGATGTCATGCCACCAAACTGACTCAATTCATTAGCTGTAGCGCCTAACGCAATCGCTTCATTATTAAGACGTTTCTCCAAATTCGCATAGATATCATGCAACAAGTCGGCATGTCTATAATAATAAACAAGGGAAGAATCGAATTCCGCCTCTGTCAATCCATGTTTTCTCAGCGCAGCCTCCCTATAGATTGTTCTCCTGTAAGACAACTGGCTATAATCACCGTCAGCAAAGGCCATACCATCGGCCACATGATAGTCATATAGAATATCTTCCAGGTCGTCGGGCTGAATAAACTCGCTTGGCACTCCCGGCTTGCATCCCCAAAGGATGCAAATCCAGAAACAGATCAAGGTCAGATATCGCAGCGACGGACTCATAAGATAGAGATCAAGCTTTTTGTTGGGTTTCACTCTCTATGGTATCAGAACCACTTTCGTTTTCTTTCTCTTCGTCTTTACCAGACTTGGAAGAAAATGAGATGTCGGACAATTCTTTCCGGCAAAAGAGCAACAATGCCACCACTCCCACACTGATGCACGAGTCGGCAAAATTGAAGATGGGGCTGAAGAAAATGAAATGATCCCCACCCCAAATCGGCAACCAATCGGGTAGATACGTGTCGATGATCGGGAAATAGAACATGTCGACCACCTTGCCATAAAACATGGGAGCATAGCCTTCTCCCCAACTGACCACATGAGATATATCCATGGGTGTAGAAGGAGAAAAGACACGTCCATAACAGAGGCAATCGACAATATTCCCTCCTGCTCCAGCGAGAATCATTGACAGGCAGACGAGGTATGTCCATCTAGCATTGACTTTTACCTGCCGGAAGAGATAAAAGCCAATGACCACGACAGCAACGATACGGAACAACGTCAGCACGAATTTATTGATAAATGTCATGCCATACGCCATTCCCTCATTCTCGATGAAGTAGATATAAAACCAATCAGTGACACGTATCGACTCATGCAGATACATGTTGGTCTTCACCTCGATCTTTATGACTTGGTCGACAACAAGTATCAGCAGCACGATAAGAAAAGCCACCAGGCCTTTTTTAAGCAATCCTTTTGTCATCAGAATTTCTTACGGGCATTTTTCGATGCCACACTTAACGTGGCATGAGGTACAGCACGCAGTCTTTCTTTAGGTATGAGCTCACCTGTAATTCTATCGATGCCATACGTCTTATTTTCTATTCTGACAAGGGCAGCCTCCAAACCTTGGATGAATTTCTGCTGTCTGCTGGCAAACTGCACCATCTCCTCTTTGCTCTGAGTGGCACTCCCTTCTTCAAGAACATTATAAGCATGCGAAGTATCATCTATATCATTACCGTCAGCATTCATGATCTGCTTCATCATCTGATTGTAATCACGGTAAGCAAGTTCCAGCTTCTCATTGATAATGGCTCGGAACTCCTCGAGCTCCTCGTCACTGTAGCGTTTTTTTTCTGCCATATTAGATGGTATTAAATTTTTTCAACGTTTATATTCAACTCAAAATCATCAAATTTTACTGGTTTTCCATTGTTTTCCTCAAAGACGAGACTGTCTGCAAGCACTTGGTTTCTCACATAATCGCCAAATGATTCCAGCGCATCTTGGAGGACTTCAGAGGGAGCAATCGTGACCTTTACTCTGTCGGTTATTTCGAGTCCATTCTCTTTACGCAGATTCTGAACACGATTGACCAGTTCCCTGGCCATACCCTCACGTCTCAGTTCATCGTTGAGTTCCACCTCAAGAGCGACGGTGAGATTACCTTCATTGGCGACGAGCCATCCTGGGATATCCTCACTGATAATTTCCACATCGGAAGCCTCTACGACCAAGGGTTGGTCATCAACGGTAATATTCAGTTGACCCTCATTCTCAAGACGAGCAATCTCCTCCTGAGACAAGGTAGCCATAGCCGCAGCCACCCCTTTCATCAATTTACCATACTTCTTGCCCATGGTGCGGAAGTTGCACTTGACCTTTTTCACCAGAAGTCCCTCGCCCTCAGCAAATTGCAATTCCTTCACATTCACTTCGTTGAGAATGATATTGGCCACAGCCTCTATGCGCTCTTTTTGTTGCATATCCGCAGCAGGAATCATGATACACTGCAGCGGCTGACGCACCTTGATATCAGCCTTACGACGAAGAGCCAGCACCATAGAAGTGATTTTTTGTGCAATTTTTCCCATACGGGCTTCGAGTTCCTTGTCGATAAGAGTATCGTCAGCAACAGGGAATTTGGTAAGATGCACACTGTCAGCCTCAGCCTGTCCCACAGGAACGGTCAAGTCGAGATAAAGTCTGTCTGCATAGAAAGGTGAGAAAGGCGCCAACAACTTAGCGACAGTCACCAGACATGTGTAAAGTGTCTGATATGCACTGAGTTTGTCCACATCCATCTCCTTACCCCAGAAACGTTTGCGATTAAGACGAACATACCAGTTGGACAGGTGGTCATCCACAAATTCATCGATGAGTCTTCCTGCACGCGTAGGTTCATAATCAGCCAGACTTTCATCAACTTCTTTGATCAGTGTATTAAGCTCAGAGATAATCCAACGGTCAATCTCAGGTCGTTCAGACACAGGAATCTGCGGTTGTGAATTATCAAACTCATCTACGTTGGCATAAAGAGCAAAGAATGAATAAGTATTGTAAAGCGTACCAAACAATTTTCTTCTCAGTTCCTCAACACCAGCGACATCAAATTTCAGATTATCCCAAGGCTGAGAGTTGGTCATCATATAGAATCTCAGTGCATCAGCTCCATATTTCTCAATGGTCTCGAAAGGATCGACAGCATTTCCCAAACGCTTGCTCATCTTATTACCTTTAGCATCGAGCACCAGTCCTGTAGAGATCACATTATTAAATGCCACGCTGTCGAAGACCATCGTACCGATAGCATGGAGGGTAAAGAACCAACCACGCGTCTGGTCTACTCCCTCACTGATAAAATCAGCTGGGAACGCTTTTCCATTATCTACCAAGTCTTTGTTTTCAAAAGGATAATGAATTTGAGCATATGGCATCGAACCTGAATCAAACCATACATCGATGAGGTCCGTTTCCCTTCTCATGGCGTGCCCCTTAGAAGAGACCAAGACAATCTGGTCGACATAAGGTCTATGCATATCGATACGATCATAGTTCTCTTTAGAATAATCGCCAGGGACAAAACCTTTCTCCTTCAAAGGATTAGACGTCATGATACCTGCTTCAACCGATTTCTCAATCTCATCATAGAGTTCTTGAAGCGACCCGATACAAATGGCCTCCTGATCATCCTCATTAACCCAGATAGGAAGCGGTGTGCCCCAGAAACGGCTTCTGCTCAGATTCCAGTCATTGAGGTTTTCAAGCCAGTTTCCAAATCGTCCGGTTCCAGTTGATTCAGGTTTCCAATTGATGCGCAGATTGAGTTCTGACATACGTTCCTTGCATGCCGTACTTTTAATAAACCAGCTGTCGAGAGGATAATAGAGCACAGGCTTATCCGTACGCCAACAATGAGGATAGTTGTGCTCATGCTTTTCGATTTTAAAAGCTTTGTTCTCGGCCTTCAGATCAAGACAGATGGTAATGTCGAGCGTCTCATCCTTATCTGTCAAAGAATCATCGTAACTGTTTTTCACATACCTGCCTGCATACCGTCCCCACAGAGGCTCATTGATATAAGTCTTGACGAAATCGGGGTCCAGATCATCCGTAAGGAAATACTTGCCTTGGAGGTCCACGACCGGTCTCTGATGTCCTTTCTTGTCAACCATGACGATAGGCGGTACGCCTGCTTTCTTTGCGACCATGGCATCATCCGCACCGAAGTTAGGCGCGATATGAACGATACCCGTACCATCCTCTGTCGTGACATAATTGCCCAGGATGACCCGGAAAGCGCCATCTGTCAAAGGTTGAACCATGGGCATCAACTGTTCGTAAGACATCCCTTCCAGATCAGTGCCTTTGTATCTTCCGACGATGGTCCAAGGGATGATTTTATCACCTTTTTTATATCCCTCAAGGTCGGCATCCCGTCCTTTCTCATTGAAATAAGCCGACAAGCGAGCCTCCGCAAGGACCACTGTGATTGGTTCAGCCGTATATGGATTATACGATCTCACAGCGACATAATCAATCTTGGGCCCCACACAAAGAGCCGAATTGGCAGCAAGAGTCCATGGTGTGGTGGTCCAAGCAAGGAAATAAGCCTTCCCCCACTCTTTCATTTCCGGTTTCGGATCCAAGATAGCAAACTGTGCAGTGACAGTAGTATCTTTCACATTGCGGTAACATCCTGGCTGATTCAGTTCATGGCTCGACAGACCTGTACCTGCGGCAGGTGAATATGGCTGAATGGTATATCCTTTATAAAGAAGACCTTTCTGATAGAACTGCTTGAGCAACCACCATAACGTCTCGATATATTTATTGTCATAGGTGATGTAGGGATTAGCGAGATCAACCCAATATCCGATTTTCTCGGTCAATTCATCCCATTCTGCAGTAAACATCATCACATCTTCACGGCACTTACGGTTATAATCTTCGACAGAGATATATTTTGGACTGTCAGGATTATCGATATCGGCCTTCGTGATGCCCAACTCTTTCTCTACGCCCAATTCCACAGGTAGTCCGTGGGTATCCCATCCAGCCTTGCGCCGCACTTGAAATCCCTTCATTGTCTTATATCGGTTGAAGGTATCTTTGATGGTACGCGCCAGCACATGATGAATACCAGGATGGCCATTGGCAGATGGAGGTCCTTCATAAAAGACAAATTCGGGGCATCCTTCACGCTCCTCTATGGAACGGGAGAAGATATTGCCTTTTTTCCATTGTTGCAGTACCTGATTATTGATCTCTGTTAAGTTGAGGTTCTTGTACTCGGCAAATTTCTTAGCCATGTCGTTTAAGAAAAATTATTATTTGATTGGTTCTCAATATGTTATATGGCAAAAAGCCATTTCTTTGTAAATAAAAATCTCAATTAAGTTGCAAATTTACAAAAATATCGTCAGTTTTATCTGTGTAAATCGTTTTTTTTAATGAAAAATAATGTTATTGATTTTTTTTAAACAGTTTGACTATGGCATTATGAGAAACCGGATATCATCAACCACATACGAAAATCCTGTTCTCCAAAAAAAAAAAAAAAC
>CADCQC010000019.1 GCA_902803455.1 uncultured Prevotellaceae bacterium | reverse complement strand
TCATCAATATAAGGGGGAGAAAAGGGTATTTTCATATTTTTAATTTAATGTATCGCGAGTAGAAATGTGATGGTTTCGTTAAAAAAATAAAGATGCTCAGATAGGAATTAGTCTCTTTTTGCGTTGTGGATATTTTATTATCATAGTGTTGAGATGGAGATAATAAATCATCAGTGTAATATAAGTATAAAACGAACAATAAGATACTGTGCCCCAGTCATTGACAAAATCAATAAGAATCCAAATGGTCACCAAAAGAGCACTGGGCTCCCGTTTGATATATTTGAGTTCTTTGAAGAAGGGGATGAGAAATATGATATAATAGGAGATTAGTCCTAAAGAACCACCATCGGCAGCCAATTCAGCATAGTTGTTGTGTAGGTAGGCATCCTTATCAAGCGCTCTACCTGTAAGAATACGGGCATTGTTCATACCTATTCCTGCCAAAGGTGTACGTCCAAATTGTATCCAACCGATTTTACGATACATTTTCCTTAGCGCACTTGAGGCATCCTCTTCTCCTTCTCCTGTAATAGAAGCCCACAAACCTTCCATTCGTTGGTTAAGTCCTGAGAAAGGACCATAACGGGCTAGCAAGAAGATGATCACCGTAAACAATATGAGAAAACCGAAGATTTTAAGATACGGTCGGAGGTCTCCGGATTGTTTGCTGTTCCTTAGATATTTGGCAATATACAACAATATGACACCAAGCACCAACATGACCAGCGCCTTTCGGCTTTGGGTAGCGGCAATGATGAGAACCGCAGGAATAGCAATCAGTATGGATCTTGACTTCTTTTCGAAGAGATAGAAATAGGCATGGATGATAATGGCTGTTGCCACAATCATACCGATAGTGTTGACATTGGCAAATCCACCTCTTAACCGGTTGGCTTCCTCACCTTCGGCCGCAGTCATGATACTATTGCCGTGGACGAGATAGGCGTAGGCTGCGATAAAATAGCCAGCCCACATTAGCAGTTTGAATAGAATGGTAACATCTTTTTGTTTCTGATAATAAGAATACCAAACAAAAAGCATCAGCAAAAGCCTCATGATAAAATTGGATATTTCCAAAGTTGAGCGACCATTCAAAGCCCAAAACATGGTGGCATAACAAAATAAGCAAAATTGCAGCACCATGATGTGAAAGAGGTGTATTTCCAACTTGAAATTAGTGCTAACGAGTACCGTCAGTGTCAGGCCCATAGGTACAACAGTGCTGTAATTTGATCTTTCCAGTACCACAATTGATGTGAGGAAGCACCAAGTCAAGATGAAAATAAAAATTTCGAAGGATGTATATTTCCTGGTTTGCATGATAGGATAGATCATTCCAAAAGCAGCGCATAGATAGGATTACTTCGCTGTCTATTTGTCAAATGGTGGACAAAATAAAGGGATGATTCTTGTCTTATTATTTTTGTTATTTGTAGTCTATATGATCTAATCATTGTTGTATTCATGACGGCTTCAGACAAGTCTTCTTTTCTATGCATTACCTTTCTTCGTTGCTTTTGTTAAAAAAACAACGTATATACTGCAAAAAGGTAAAAAGTCAAAAGAGGAAACCGCCTATAAGAAGAGGCTTGGAGAACAATGCAAAACCTTCACATTCTATCACTTATATAAAATCGTCAAGATAATGTTATTGCTTCACCTGCCGTATCTCGCAGAATCCGTCATCAACAACTATTTTTCATTCAAGGCGCAAAGTTAATCAAAAAGAATGGAATTGCTGCAAAAAAAGCAAATTATTTCTTTGATGCTAAAATGAAATCCATTTGTCAGATTTTTGTAAGATGTATTTTTTCACCAAAATATCGGTCTGTTTCTGGTAAATAGTTAGGGTCAAATCCGCTGGCTGGATAGAAGGTATATTCTCCAAAGTAACATTTGCCATCTATGTCATAAAAATCCATCCTGACAAATGGAAATCCTTTAGACATGATGGAAGCGAGTTCAAAAAGACGGTCTATATTTTTGGGCTTGGGTATGGTGAAGCCTTTGGGAGCTGCTTTTCCGCGAGAATTGATACGGAGTAAGTTCCACTCTCGGTCGAAAAAGTAAAATTTTGATTCTCCTTCTTGTCTCTCCAAACAAACCATCACGCAGTCCACGTCACCATCAAAACAGTAGAATTTGTAGTCAATCAGGTTCTTACCAAGGTATTCTTCTGCGAATATTTTCTTTTCCACATTTTTATAAGGCCATTCACGGTATTGTGGATAAATGTCAGTTTTTAGCGAGACAGCCATCTTATGACGAGCTTGACAGATGTCAAAATGAGACTTGTCATGGCAGATGATAACACCTGTGTTTCCTCCGCTATGATTTGTCTTGAGGACAAAACGATTTGGTAATGAGTCGAAATCAATTTCTTCCGGGCTTGTCCAGACTCCGAGTACTTGAGCGACATATTCTGATCCTATCAGACGTGAAACTTCATCCTTTACTTTCAACTTGTCAACCAATTTTGTGAATTTGTCGTCACGTTGGTGAATTTTAAGCCATTGTAGTTTTTCATTCATCGTTTGTGGGTTATTCATGTCAAGATGATATCCCATGGCCAGATAAAACAACATTTTCAAATAACGTTCATCAGAGAATATCTTGTTGCATCTCATGAGTATGCGTAAAAGCAGTCCGCGTAGATGTTTGTTCATTTTTCTTATGATTGCCAAATTTAAATGGTGATGAATTTTTATGATCTCATAGTCCGAGTCCTTCAAGAAAAGCGTCGGTCACCACGTGGTCTGCAGAATAGTCCATGCAGCGTGACTGGGCTATCTTGCCCATCTCCTCCACTTTCTCGGGGTGCTCGATGAGGTATTGCATGGCATCGGCCAATGGCTTCGCACGGCGGGGGGGGACAAAAAGTCCCGTCTGGCCTTCTTCCACCACGTCCCTGTTCACATTCCATTCTGTGGCGATGACGGGCAATCCGGCGATCATCGCATCGATGAAGATACCGGCAAAGCCCTCGCCATAAAAGAACGTGGGGAAGAGCATGGCGTCATAAGAGGCCAGGTGGTTGTAATTGCCAGGATCGAGCAGTTTCAGAAATCCCTTGTATTCGGCATTGGGGAGGTCGGCCAGGCCTGATAAGAAAGTGTCTTTATAGTCGTCGAGCAATGATCCGTAGAAATCCACACAAAAAGCGTTTTCAAGTCCACGCTCATTCAATAGCCTCACAGCTTCGGTGATGTAGCCACATCCTTTGTCTTCGGTCACCCTGGAAAGAAACACGAAACGGCATCTGCCGTTTTGGCGCTGAAAACTTTTGGGGGGAATGTATGTGATTTTCTTGAAGTTGGGCAGCACGGTGACATCCTTGAAACCTGTAATCCGCATGGTTTCTTGCATGCTTTTACCCTCGACGATGATTTTTCTCACATTGCGATAGACATCGATGTCGAGCACCTCACTGCAGATCAGGTGTGGAGCGTCGCCACCAACGACCCAATAGATGATGTCGTGGATACCGAGCATACGCATCAGCCGCAGCATCTTGTAGGCGCCGCCCGAACTGGCAGAGACCACGTATCTGGCTTTGCGGTTGAGCACCAGGATGAAGAGCATCTGAATGATTTTCAACAGCGATTTCCTGTAAATGTTGGTGTCGATGACCAGCAATTTTCCAGCATGCTCTTTGATGCGGTTGATCACAAAGTAGTTTTTGATGGAATCACCGCTGGCCATCTTTTCCGTGGCTCCTACAGGACCTATAAAAATGATCTTTCGCATGGTGATAGCATTTGAAGGTAACGATCGATGAACTTTTCTTTGGAGAACATGTCAAGGGCACGTTTCCTGTTGGCTTTCCCTATTTGTTGGCGGCTTTCCTGACTGAGACGGCAGAATGCTTCCAGCTGGTTCTTTATATCATCAGGTGAATAAGGGTCGAAGAGCAGATTGCCGCTGTCGCCTACAATCAGCCGGTTGTCGCAGACATCACCGCAGAGGATAGGCAATTCGCAACTCATCGCCTCTGCCACCACATTGGGGGTGCCTTCATGGATGGAGGGCAGGCACAGGGCATCATAGCGGGGATAAATATAATGAATGTTGTTGGCTGGCTGATGGATGCGTAGCATGTCTCCCAGTGAGTGTTGTTGGATCAGACTGGCACAGTGAGCGGCATAGGGGTCGGTGGTGTTACCATACCAGTCGAATTTCAGCCGCCATCCATCGTCTCTGATCATTTTCAGAGCCTCGATCAGCCGTTCCATATTCTTCTGTGGGGTCACCCTTGCCACGCAGATCAACCGGGTTGTATCGTCGTGCTGGCAGGCATCAGGGATGGGGCTGAAGGTGTCGGTGTCAACAAAATTGACGATGACAGATGATTTCTTTGCTAGAAAAGATGCATGCTTCTCAATAAACTTGCCTTGGGAGTAAGAATTAGAGACAATCTTGTCGGCAAAACGGTAGAGATGGATGCGAAGGCGGTCGGAAAACGTGTAGTTGATGATGTTGTTGCGCTCTGAGACGACTAATTGGGTATTCAAAAAGGGCCTCATGGCACATGCGATCATGGAAGATGTTTCCGAAAAGGAGATCACATAGTCGGGGGATGCCGAGTGAAGGTATTTCCAGAAGGCGCGCAACATTGACAATTTGTTTCCGCCATCACATATCAGATGGTAGCCCACGCCACAAGTGTCGAGCAATGGCTTATAAAACTCATTATTATAATAGGTGGCCACCGTCACGTCGTAGCCTTTCTCCTTGAGCATGGAGGCCAGTCCTATGAGCTGTCTTTGGGCTCCTCCCGACTCGAGACATTCTATCAGGCAGATGACTTTCTTCTTTTCTGGTTGTTGGCTCATCTGTCTACTTGGTAAGACAATTTTTTCATTCCCAGTAATCCGGCAAGCCCCTGAAGGTAGCCGATGCCATACGACAGATGGATGCAGAGCAGGGTGTAGGGGATGAGAAAGAAGAGGGCAGGCCGTTTATACTCTATACTTTTCAGCAAACCGACAGCGAAACCGAGGAGGAAGTAAATGGCCATGACGGCCAGGTAGGTTATAAGGCAGAACTTGCTGAAGAAACCAAGAATGATACCTAATATATTGCCTACGACAAACAGACCCGGTATGAATTGCCGGATGGTGACCGCCCTGCCCACCTTGGTGTTCACCAGAGGTTTGTAAAGACCATAATGGTAATACATTTTGCGGGCGTTTTCCATGCTGGAGCGGGCTTTATAGTCAACGATGACCCCTGGAATCAGGTAAATCTTTCCGCCCGCCTTGGCGATACGTCCGTTCATCTCCTCATCCTCATTGCGCTCCATCTCCTCATCATAATAGCCTACCTGGTCAAAAATCTCCCGCCGGAAACAACCGAAAGGTACGGTGTCGACAATGATGGTACGTGTCTCTCCGATACGGAAGAAGGAAAGACCCACCCCGAGTGGGTGACTGGAACAGATCGCGATGGCCCGACATTCGTCACTGTCATTGGCAGGTAAAGTGTTGAGGACGGCCCCCACATTGGCGGCATCGAGTTCAAACAGTTTTCTCACCAATACCGAGACATAGTTGTACGGGTACACGCAATGGCAGTCCATGCGCACGATGACCTCCCCCCTTGAAGCCTTGATCCCTTTGTTCAGGCCGCAAGGCACAATTTTCTTGGGGTTGTTGATGATTTTGAAACGAGCGTCTTGCTCACAAAACTCCTCTAATATGCTGAGAGTGCCATCGTTGCTGTTGCCATCGATGAGGAGGATCTCCATCTGTTCTTTGGGATAATCTTGCTCAAGGACAGAATTCAGGCAGGCAGCAATATGCCGCTCTTCATTGTATATGGGTAATACCAAGGATACAAAGTGATTGGACCGCATAAATCTTTTGTTATGATCAGTTGGAATTTGACCAATGATTATTGGTGAAAAGACCTCTTTACGAAGAGGCGATACATTTCCATGTTGGCAAAATTAATATAAAAAATGTGTGCACACAATTATTTATTGAAAAATATGCGTTTTTGAGTCAAAAAACATCAATTATTCTTAAAAAAAGAGGATAATTTCATGTTAATATCAACATTTATTGAAAGAAAGTGAATAATCATCGTTTTGCTGTATAGGGGAACTATGAGTACCTAATTTAATAAAATAGAATGATTTTCTATTCTA
>CADCQC010000018.1 GCA_902803455.1 uncultured Prevotellaceae bacterium | reverse complement strand
TGCTTTGCCACTTTCCCGGTCTCAATGCTGATGGTTCTTCCATCAGGCAATGATACTGTTTTCGTAATAACGTTCATCTAAAAATCTTGTAGTTTTTTGTACATCTAAAAATAATTCGGGCAAAGTTACTCATAATTAGTCGAATTAACGAATAAAAAAGCCACAAATTTGCTTTTGATGATAATAATCGTCGCAGGATGACCACATCTATATCTTTATAAGAATCTCTCATCGCCTAGAAACGCTTAGTATTTCATGGAATCTCCGAAAATGTCTTAGAATCTCCAAGAATTTCCTAAGATGGCTTTTATATCACCTCTTTTCTCCCATTTTTCCTTATTCATTTAATAAAATACATATTTTAACGTTTATAAAAGAATTATATGCGGTTTTTTACTTAATTTTGCAACTGCTATTTAAGAATGGGCAATTTTGCCCGTATTTTTTAATTTATTTTTACTTTTTTATGATGCAGAAAAGACTTTTCTTTCTGGTTGCTTTCATGCTGGTGATTTCCACAAGCATGATGGCTCAAATTACGACGTCGGCTTTAAGCGGACGCGTGACGATGCAAGAAACCGACGAGACAGTCATCGGTGCTACTATTCAGGCGATCCATACGCCTTCCGGCACACGATATGCAGCGGTAACCAACATCGACGGACTCTTCAATATCCAAGGTATGCGTACAGGCGGACCTTATGATGTGATCGTGTCTTATATTGGATACCAGACCAAAACGGTCAAAGGAGTCGTTCTCGTGCTCGGTGAGACGTACAATCTGAATGTGGTCCTCTCGGAAGATGCCAACGAACTGACTGAGGTGATTGTCTCGGGCAGGGCTTCGAAGTTTGCTGCTGAGAAGACGGGTGCCTCTACCAACATTACCAACGCGCAGATTGCCAACCTCCCCACCGTGTCGAGAAGCATTACGGATGTCACAAGACTCTCTCCTTACGGAGGAAACGGCATGAGCTTCGCCGGTAGTGACGGACGTACTGCCAACTTCACCGTGGATGGTGCCAATTTCAACAACAACTTTGGTTTGAGCTCCAGTCTCCCGGGTGGTGGCAACCCCATCTCCATCGATGCTATCGAGGAGTTGCAGGTGGTGATCTCTCCGTTCGACGTCAGACAGACCAACTTCATCGGTGGTGGTGTGAACGCCATCACGAAATCGGGTACCAACATGTTCAAGGGTAGTGCTTATGTCTACCACAAAAATGAGAACATGCAAGGTGATGCCATCGACCGGGTGCAGATCAATGGTGCAAGGGAGAAAAACGAAAGCACCACATACGGATTCACATTGGGTGGTCCTATCATCAAAAACAAATTGTTCTTCTTCGTCAATGGTGAGATGTCGGTGATCCCGACGGTGGTGAACCGCTGGCGTGGCTCTTCTCCCCAATCTCCCGCTGATCCTGAGAATTATATCTCCCGCACGACGGAAGCTGATCTGAAAGCCGTGTCGGATTATGTCCTCCAGAAATATGGCTATGATACGGGTAGTTATACCAGTTTCCCAGCCGATGAGAACAACTACAAGATCCTGGCTCGTCTGGATTGGAACATCACCAATGACCACCACCTGGCTTTCCGCTACAATTACACTAAGAACCGTTATTGGAGTTCTCCCAATGCCTCTTCTATGGATGGTGGCTCTCGTATGCCCGACGCACGTATGTCTAAGTCGTCGATGTCTTTTGCCAATTCGATGTATGCCATGGACAACCTGGTGCACTCCTTCTCGCTGGATCTGAACAGCCGGCTGACAGAGAATCTCTCCAACCAGTTCCTGGCTACCTTCTCGAAACTCGACGACGTGCGTGACTCCGACTCATCTGTATTCCCCTTCATCGACATCACCAAGGACGACAACAACTATATGGCCCTGGGTTATGAGCTGTTCACCTGGAACAATGCCGTGCACAATACGATCTGGAACATGAAGGACGACGTCACCTATTATTTGGGCGCACATAAGATCATGGGCGGTGTCAGTTTCGAGCATCAGATGGCTGACAACATGTATATGCGTAACGGAACGGGTTACTATCGTTTCAATCTGACCGACGACATGTATGACGGTGGTGTGCTGAATGCTGACAAATTGTTCAACAGCACTCCGGAAGTGGTGGCTCTCACCTACGGTTATGGTGGCGAGACTGAGCCTGCCGCACGTGTGCAGTTCAACAAATTGGGCATCTATGCGCAAGATGAGTGGGCCTTCAATCCCCGCGTCAAACTGACCTTTGGCTTGCGCTTCGACGGATTGTTCTTCAACAATGACGACCTGATGACCAACAATGCCATCTATGCATTCGACTACAACGGACGTCATATCGACACAGGCAAATGGCCCAGCTCTTATTTCACGATCTCTCCACGATTGGGCTTCACTTGGGATGTCTTCGGTGACAAGAGTCTGAAGGTGCGTGGTGGTTCGGGTCTCTTCTCCGGACGTCTGCCGCTCGTGTTCTTCACCAATATGCCTACCAACTCCAACATGGTGCAGTATCGTGGCGCATGGCATGCTAAAAGTGCCGACATGTCGCAGTTTGCCGGAAATATCTTGACTGGCAATACCTTGAGAGACTATCTCATCGCCAACAATCTGGGTCCGGCCGACATCACTCCTGATAAAGGTGAGGCAGGATCTGCTATTCAGGCAGTGAACCCCGACTTCAAAATGCCACAGGTATGGAAAACGTCCCTCGCCGTGGATTATCAGATCCCCGTGTCGTTCCCCCTCTCTGTGACAGCAGAGGCCATCTTCAACAAGACCCTCAATGCCGTATGTATCTCTGACTGGAGCATCAGAGACGTGGGTGGCTTCTCACGACTCAATGGTGCGGACAACCGCCCGCTCTATCAGGACTTCAAATATACCTATGTGGACAATAATGGAAAGACAAAGGGCATGCCCAATGCCTTCGTGCTCGACAATACCAGCAAGGGATATGGATGGTCGTTCAACCTGACACTCAATTCACAACCTGCTGAGTGGATCAGTCTGATGGCTGCCTATACACACACCGTCTCCAAAGAGAAGACCGGTATGCCGGGTAGCGATGCTTCATCTGCCTTCACTTACATTCCTACTGTGGAAGGTCCCAACAACGTGGTGCTCCACAACTCACAGTATGTCACTCCTGACCGTATCGTGGCCAGTGCTACTATCCACGACAAGGCCAACAACCACTACAGCTTCATCTATGAGACCTGGAGAGGAGCATTCAATACCTCTTATCTGACCGTCAACGATATGAATGGTGACGGATATCCTTATGATGCCGTTTATATTCCTACCGATGCTGATGTGGCTGGTAACTTTGACGCATCTGGAAAATGGACTGGAAAAGGTAACTTCAGATTCGCTTCTGAGAAAGACCAGAAGAACTTCATGGACTTTATCAGCAACAACGACTACCTGAATGACCGCAGAGGTGAGTATGCTGAGGCCTACAGCCACTATTCTCCATGGGTACACCGTATCGACTTCAGCTACAAACATGACTTTAAAGTGAATGTGGGCAACACCAAACATACACTCCAGGTTGGCTTCGACATGAAGAATGTGCTCAACTTCTTCAACTCCAGTTGGGGCGTCAGCAAGATTGCCAACCTCGACTACAGTACAGCTCCTTCAAGTGGTGTGCAGTACTCACGTATCCTTAAGTATGATGGCGTCGATGCCGATGGTTATGCTGTCTTCTCCACACCTGCTGCAATCAATGGTGATGCCACTAACTGGAAACCATATCACACCCTCGGACAGTGCTGGTATGCGTCTATAGGAATAAAGTATTTCTTCAACTAAAATGATTTCCGAAATTATGAAACTCAGATATTTCATCCCGATGATGGTGGCTGTGCTCGCCTTGATGGTGAGTTGCACAGAAGATTTCGAACCTACCTATCTGGACACGGTCCAAGTGTCTCAATCTATCGTTTCTCTGCCTGCCAATGGCGGTACAGTGGAAGTTAGCGTCAATGCCAACGACAGTTGGAATATGACAGATATCCCAGCATGGCTCACCGTCTCACCCGCAGAGGGTGGCGCCGGCCAGTCGAAAGTGACTTTCTCCGCCGGAGCGGCTTCCGACACTCAGACTGCGATCATCAGCCTCAACTGCGGTGGTAAGACACAGAAAATCAACGTCATTCAGATGACACAGAAGGCAGATCTTCCCATCTCCACTTGTGCTGAAATTATCGCTGGTGAGGATTCCAAAACCTATCGCGCTAAAGGTACTGTGACCAGAATCGCCAATACGGTATACGGCAACTGGTATCTGCAGGACGAGACAGGAGAGGTGTATATCTATGGCACACTCGACAGAAGTGGTAAAGATGGACAAAACAACTCCATCAGCGATTGGGGTATCGAAGTGGGTGACATTCTCACCGTAGAAGGTCCCAAGACTACCTATAACGGAACAGTGGAACTGGTCAATGTGGCTGTCATCGCCATCGAGAAATCTCTCATCAAGGTGGATTCGCTCGACTTAGAAGACAATACCCTTCCTTTGGAGGGTGGCGACTTCAATGTGTACCTTGCGAATAAGGGGAAAGGCGTGTCGGTCAATATTCCTGAAGCTGCACAAAAATGGCTCCATGTGACCGGTATCAATATCTCCAATACGAGCACGGTGATCTCTTTCCATGCTGATGCCAATGATGGTGGCGACAGAAATGTCTCGCTCACTTTCAATACCACAGACGGAAAGAAAAACTATACCACGGAGACCACTGTTTATCAGAAAGGTGCTATCCTCGAGGTGCCGGTGGCTGATTTCCTCGCTGCTGAGGTGGGTGACACGCAGTTCAGAATAACGGGTGTCGTCACCGAACTTTATGCCAGCGACAAACAGGAGCAGAGCTTCTATATTCAAGACTACTCCGGCAAAGTGCTCGTCTATAGGGCTGCTGGCTTCAAAGAGTCGGGTGCCAAGGTGGGTGATATCGTGACGGTCGTCGGCAAGAGAGGGGCCTATAAAGAGACTCCGCAAATGGTTTCCGGCACATTCGAGAACATCAAAAATTCTGTCACTCAAGTCAGCATCGCTGAGTTCCTGACAAAAGAGGACAGCAAAGAGGTGTATTATATGGTCACCGGTTTCATCGATGAGATCGCCAACGACACCTATGGCAACCTGTATATCACTGATGGTGAAAACCGCTTGTATGTCTATGGCTGCTATCCCGGTTATGGCGCATCGGGCGACAACCGGAAGGGCTTCCTCGGAAAAGCTGGCATTGAGGTGGACGACAAGCTGACCATGATCGGCTACAAGGACACCTACAATGGAACCATCGAACTCTGTGGTGGCATTTATTTCTCACATGAGAAACCACAATAAGGCATAAGCTCCTATGGCAGGTGCTCTGAGATCCTGCCCACAAATAAAAATCCCCTCTCCACCTTCTGGAGAGGGGATTTTTTCTCCCTTTATGGAGAGGCTCCCTTTATAGAGAGGAGGCATCCCTTTCTGGAGAGGGGCATCCCTTTCTGGAGGGG
>CADCQC010000017.1 GCA_902803455.1 uncultured Prevotellaceae bacterium | reverse complement strand
TAGGTGTTGAGGACCACACCATCAAGCCTGTAGGCAATGGGCCAGTTGCCGATGGTCGACTCGTGAGGCCATATCGTCCAGGTCTCACCGCCGTTGGCTTCACCTTTGCCGGCATAGAGCATAAACACTTGGTCAACCTCATTGTCTTCGTCCCAGTCATATTTATGGTAATCGACAACGCTGTCTGCTGCTACGAGTGCAAATTTCAGCAACTCGATGACCCTGCTGCGCTGGTCATGTCCGTCGTTGTTTTCTCCATAATAAGTGGAACTCTTGGGTGCTTTGAAAGGTCCCACAACGTCGAATGAGAGGTCAAAATTGCCATAACTCATGTCTTTGAAATAATCGTGCACACTCCCTACGGCTCCCAGAGAGTTGCTGTAGCCTTCTTTGTTGAGCATATCCTGGAAGGTGCTGACGGGATCTTCCATGGTGAAGTCGAGATCATCGAAGGACACCAATATCACCAGACCTTTCTTGCTCCCTTCATAGTGGCTGGGATCACCGATACGTCGGGGTTGGGTCACCTGCGGCATATTGGAGCGGACGCGTTGCAGAGCGTCGTCGTCGGCACGGCCCAGTTGCTCAAGTGAGGCTATCTCTTCCGCATTGCGATAGGCGGCATCGTGAGCCAGGATGTCCGACCGCTGAAGACGCTGGCCTTGGACAGTGGCATAGTAATAGCTGCCCTTATCCTCCATCACGATATGGCCCTCGGCGGTCTTGTAATAGTGAAAATTCTCATCGCCTACCAGCAACAGAGTCAGAGGCGTGCCGTCGTTTTGGGTGTGCACACGCCATGCACGGTCGGAGGGCAGTGCGCTCATCGATAAGATGTTGGCTGCAAAGATCACAGCAAACAGAAATCTCTTCATCATGGGATAGTTTGGTTTAGTGTACTTATTTTGTTGGATGTTGAATCCACGGTTTTGTTGGATGTTGAATCTATGGTGACAATATATCATTGTCATGTTGAAAGTGCAAAATTAAGACAATCTGCGGATTTTCTGCTTTTTTTCTCTATTTTTATTTCATTATTATGGTGTAAATGTGATAATTTATGAAAAAATCATCCAAGTTGTTCGGCAAAAGGATAAAAAGCACTACCTTTGCTTTTAAAAGTGAGAAAAGGCTTTTCTTCTGATGATTTTTCAACTAAAAAAATAGAATACACATGAACAACGAACAAACAGGCAGCAAGTCCTATCTCTTTTCCATCGTATTGGTGGCTGTGCTTGGAGGACTGCTCTTTGGTTATGACACGGCAGTGATTTCGGGTGCCGAGAAAGGATTACAGGCTTTCTTCATGGAAGCGAAGGATTTCACCTACACCAATGGTTGGCATGGATTCACCTCTGCCTCTGCGCTTATTGGCTGTATTATCGGTTCGGCTCTTTCTGGTTTTCTGGCTACTAACCTGGGACGTAAGAAGTCTCTTATCGTTGCAGGTTTGCTGTTCTTCATCTCAGCACTTGGAAGTATGTATCCGGAGTTCCTGTTCTTCACAAAAGGCACTCCTACCTATTCTTTGCTGATCATGTTCAACATCTACCGTGTGATTGGCGGTATCGGTGTGGGTCTGGCCTCTGCCATCTGTCCTATGTATATCGGTGAGGTGGCTCCCTCAAATATCCGCGGTATGTTGGTGTCATGGAACCAGTTTGCCATCATTTTCGGTCAGTTGGTTGTCTACTTTGTCAACTTCTTCATCCTGGGCGATCATATCCAGCCGCTCGTTGAGGAGATGGGAAAAGGCATTGCCGCCATCACTCCTGCCGCTCAATGGACCGTCACCACTGGTTGGCGTTATATGTTCGGTTCCGAGGCCGTTCCCGCAGGACTCTTCGCCCTGCTGATCTGTTTCGTACCTGAGACACCGAGATATCTGGTCAGTATCGGTCAAGACAATAAGGCTTTGAGTGTCCTTTCGAAGATCAACGGTTCTTCGAAGGCTGCACAGATCCTTCAGGATATCAAGGACACCATGATGGTGAAGACAGAGAAGTTGATGACCTATGGTTTCATGTGTATCTTCATCGGCATCATGCTGAGCGTGTTCCAGCAGGCTGTCGGTATCAATGCCGTGCTCTACTACGCACCGCGTATTTTTGGTGACATGGGTATGGAGAACCCGATGGTTGTCACCGTCTTCATGGGTGTTGTCAATATCTTGTTTACCCTTGTGGCCATCTTCACCGTGGAGAAGTGGGGTAGAAAGCCGCTGCTCATTTGGGGCTCTCTTGGCATGGCCTTAGGCGCCTTCGGTGTGGCCATTACTTTCGGACATGCAGGTTTGGAGCTGGTGACAGCCGCCAGCATCATGGTCTATGCCGCATCCTTCATGTTCTCATGGGGACCCATCACCTGGGTGCTCATTGCTGAGATTTTCCCCAACACCATCCGTGGCGGTGCCGTGGCTATCGCCGTGGCTTTCCAGTGGATATTCAACTTTATCGTATCCTCTACCTTCGTGCCGATGTTCAACATGCACCTGAGCGAAGGTGATGATTTCGGCCACTGGTTCACTTACGGACTCTATGGCATCATCTGCGTCATTGCCGCTATCTTCGTCTGGCGACTGGTGCCTGAGACCAAGGGCAAGACGCTCGAGGATATGAGCCGTCTGTGGAAGCAGGAGAGAAACAAATAGCATGATGCTATGACAGACATTCTGCAATTTTCCGACGACAGCAGGCATTTCTCTTTCGAGGTGCTGCCGCCCCTCAAGGGCAGCGGCACCGATGCCTTGTTTGATACCATAGGAAAACTGACGGAGTTCGGACCCTCCTACATCAACATCACGACGCACCACAGCGAATTTGTCTACACCCCGCTTGAGAACGGCTTGCTTGAGCGTCATCGGGTGCGCAGACGACCTGGCACCATTGCCATCGCCGCTGCCATCAAGCAGCGCTTTGGCATCACTGTCATACCCCATGTCATCTGTAGTGGGACGACAGTCGAGAATACGGAATACGAACTCCTCGACCTGCAATTCCTGGGTATTCAGAACCTGCTTCTGCTGCGTGGCGACAAGGCTGCCGATGACAAGATCTTCAAACCCTCTCCCGGGGGGCATGCCCACACCACCGACCTCATCCGTCAGGTCAACAGGTTCAATGAAGGCTTTTTTGCTGACGGTACGCCCATCAAGCATCCAGGCTGTCCTTTCTCTTATGGGGTGGCTTGCTATCCCGAAAAACACGAGGAGGCTCCCAATCTGAAACAGGATATGGAGTATCTGAAGATCAAGCAGGATCTGGGGGCTCAGTATGCGGTCACGCAAATGTTTTTCGACAATGAGAAATACAACGCCTTCGTGGAAGAAGCACGGGCCATGGGCATCACCATCCCCATCATCCCAGGCATCAAACCCATTGCCAAGTGTTCTCAGTTGAACATGGTGCCAAAGACATTCCATTGTGACCTGCCCGAGGCACTGGCTTCAGAGATGGTCAAGTGTAAGTCAGATGAGCAGGTGCGGCAGTTGGGCATTGAATGGACTACGGAGCAATGCCGTGACCTTTATGCTCATGGTGTGCGAAATATCCACTTCTATACGGTTTCTGCGGTGGATTCTGTCAGGGAGGTTTGCCGCAGGCTGATGTGACCCTCATCGTCATGTGAGTTGATGATATCATGGCCGACAGATAGTAGTATCGAAGAGAAAGATCATGAAGTTTGATGAGGTAATAGGACAACAGGATGCCAAGCAGCGACTGGTAAAGATGGTTGCCGACGGACGAGTGCCGCATGCCATGCTCTTCAGCGGGCCGCAAGGGTGTGGGAAGATGGCTTTGGCCATGGCCTTCGCCTCTTATCTGCTCTGTGCCAACCGTCATGATGGTGACAGCTGCGGTGAGTGCCCGCAATGTGCCATGACACGGAAATGGGCACATCCTGACTTGCATTTCTCATTTCCCGTCATCAAACCTAAAGGGGCGTCTGCGGACCAAAAACCAGCCAGCGATGACTTCATCCGCGATTGGTATACCTTGTTGGACAAAGGACCTTATTTCACCATCGAACAGTGGCTTGATGTCATGGGAGCAGAGTCGCAGCAGGCCATCATGACCGTGCGTGAGGCCGATCTGCTGACGCATAAACTGTCGCTGCGGTCCAGTCAGGGTGGATATAAGGTGTCGCTGATCTGGTTGCCTGAGCGCATGCATGAGAGTACGGCCAACAAACTGCTCAAACTGATTGAGGAGCCTCCTTCACAGACCGTCTTCCTGTTGGTGAGCGAGAACCCGGCGGCACTGTTGGAGACGATCAGAAGCCGCACACAACTGTTTGCCATGACACGCATCGGGATCGAGGATGTGGAGAAGGCGCTTGTCGAAAAAAGAGGGGTGGATGCCGAGGCTGCTCATCGCATCGCCCGTTTCTCTGAGGGCAGTTGGCTGAAAGCCCTCGATGCCCTCGATGCGGGCAGTGAGAACCATGAGTTTCTCAATGACTTCATGCAGATGACACGTATGTCGTTCACCAGGAATGTGGCAGGAATGACGCAGTGGAGTCTTAACGTGACGAAATATGGACGTGAGAAACAACGGAGGATGCTCAATTATTTCGTCAGGATGATTCGTGAGAGTTTCGTCTATAACTTTCATATCCCCGACCTTTCCTATATGTCGCTGGAAGAGGAGAATTTCGTCCGTCGTTTTGCTCCTTATGTCAATGAGCTGAATGTCATCCAGTTGGCTGAGAACATGACGAAAGCGGGTGAGGACATCGGAAGAAATGCGAATGCACGTATGGTGTTTTTCGATGTGGCATTGCAAACAACCGTGTTGCTGAGGGCAAAGGCATAAGTACCTGCCACATGTGGCACTTACAATCTATCAAACAAGAAGAATCCAAAGATGGACTATAAAAATATGACATTCAAATTAAGCACCGGCTGCGACAGAGGACTCTGCCGCAGAGGGGTCGGCAGACAGGATAAACAACTCAATACGTATGACTGGCTTGCCGACGTGCCTGGAAATGCTGAAAGCACAGACCTGGTGGAGGTGCAGTTCAAAAATACAAGAAAAGGATATTATCATAATGTCAACAATATCGACTTGCAAAAGGGCGATATCGTCGCTGTGGAGGCCAATCCCGGTCATGACATCGGTGTGGTGACACTGACTGGTGAACTGGTGAAACTGCAGGTGAAAAAGGCTTCTCTCAAGTCGGCGGATGATATCCGGCGTATCTACAGACTGGCCAAACCTGTGGATATAGAGAAATATGAGGAGGCCAAAAGCCGCGAGCACGGCACCATGATCCAAAGCCGGCAGATCGCCAAAGACCTGGGACTTGACATGAAAATCGGTGACGTGGAATACCAGGGTGATGGCAACAAAGCCATCTTCTATTATATCGCTGACGAGAGAGTAGACTTCAGGCAACTCATCAAGGTGCTTGCCGAAACCTTTCATGTCCGCATCGAGATGAAACAGATCGGAGCAAGACAGGAGGCCGGACGAATCGGAGGTACTGGTCCTTGTGGAAGAGAACTATGCTGCGCCACATGGATGAAGAACTTCATCAGCGTGAGCACCAATGCCGCACGTTTCCAGGATATTTCACTCAATCCACAGAAACTTGCCGGCATGTGTGCCAAACTGAAATGTTGTCTGAATTATGAGGTGGACAACTATATGGAGGCCGGAAGGCGGTTACCGCCCAAAGATGCGGTCCTGCAGACACAGGATGCCGACTATTTCCTCTTCAAAACAGATATCCTTGCTGGACTCGTCACTTATTCCACAGACAAGAAACTGGCTATCAATCTCGAAACCATTTCCGTTGATAGGGCAAAAGAGATCGTCGAACTCAACAAAAGAGGCGAGAAACCATTGTCGCTCCTCGAGGAAGATGACCTGAAAGAGGATGACAGACCCAAAGACTTGCTTGACGATGATATTACTCGTTTCGACAAAACAAAGAAAAAGAAAAAACGCAAGCAGAAGTCAGAGGCGAAGGCCTCAAAATCTCAGAAAGAGAATAAAATGCCCGATAGGGAATCGCGTAAAGAGATGGCAGAGGAGAAGATTGATGAGTCGCCAAAGAACCGTCAACCAGTGCCTCAGAAAGGTGATAACCCGCAACAGCCCAAAGGCGATAAACCCCAACAGCCCAAAGGCGAAAACCCGCAACAGCCCAAAGGCGACAAGCCCCAACAGCCCAAAGGCGACAAGCCCCAACAGCCCAAAGGTGACAAGCCCCAACAGCCCAAAGGTGACAAGCCACAGGGCAACAGGCGCAACCAGCGCAAAGGGCCCAAGGCACCACAACCATAATCATCAATCTGTCAGATGAAAAAATCCATATGGATGATCATGACCACGATGGCCGTCGCACTGATGTTGACGGCCATCGTGGCATGTTATCAACAGACGGCATATTTCAATTACCAATCCACGGCGATTGATGGGTGGCATAAGTCAGACGTCCTGCAATTTGCCGTGCCATCGGTAGACGAGGAAGGCTATTATGTGGAAGAGGTGGGCGTAAGGGTGAATGCGGAATATCCCTATAGACAACTCGCATTGGTTGTCAATCAGGAGATCATCTCCACCAGACCGAAAAAGAATGTCAGTTTCAAAACCGACACCTTGGTGCTGGATATCTATGATGAGGAGGGGCGTGCCATAGGAAAAGGAGTCAACCTGAGGCAATATGTCATCGCCGTCCGCCAACTGAGTCTGAAAGCAGGCGATTCGCTCTCAGTGAGCATCAAGCACCACATGCAGCAGTCCTCCATCAGCGGTGTCGCTGATGTGGGAATCAAGGTTACCCATGCTGAATAGGGGCTGTGGCGCAGGCTCTTCTGAATGATGTCAGGTGCGGATGAGGTTGCGGCTGGCATCTATCCTCAGGAAAATAAACAAGAGGATGGTGAATCCCCATAAGGAACTGCCTCCGTAACTGAAAAACGGCAGCGGGATGCCAATGACAGGAGTAAGGCCGAGCACCATGCCGACATTGATGAACACATGGAAGAGAAAAATGCTCAGCACACAGTAGCCGTAGACCCTGCCAAACTTGAATGGTTGTCGTTCCGCCAGATGGATCAGACGTAGAATCAGGCCAAGGAACAACAACAAGACACCTGCCGAACCGATAAATCCTTCTTCCTCACCCACCGTGCAGAAGATGAAATCTGTGTCCTGCTCCGGCACAAATTTCAACTTCGTCTGCGTCCCGTTGAGAAATCCTTTTCCTTTCAATCCTCCAGAACCAATGGCAATCTGACTTTGATGCACATTGTAACCGGCGTCGGCAATGTCATCGTCCAGACCAAGGAGCACATTGATGCGCTGGCGCTGATAGGGCTCCATCACATTGTTGAGGACAATACTGGCTGAATAGAAAAAGATGATCGAGCCCAAGGAGAACAATGCGATATAGAGGTAGTTTCCCACTCTCGTGCCCAATCCCTGATACATGAAATAGCCAATCAGAGCGGCACAGAGAAGCAACTGTACCCACACGATATCGAAAGGTATCACATATTCCGAGAAAAGCAAGAACAACAGGGTCACGCCAACCGAGATGCCAATCAGCCTCAGTGCTTTCTGCTTGTCATGGCAATAGACATACACAAGACCCGCAGAGAACAATTGGATGAGCAGCAGCACGATGAATTTGCCTAACGATGTGGGAGTATCCCATAGCGCAATCTGCTCGTAGCGGATGCCCAACACAAAATAGAGCACCATCGCCACACCGGTGAAAAGGATGCTTCCAGGCATGCCTTCACGGTAGAACATCAGGAAAAAGGCCAGATATACCAATGCCGATCCTGTCTCATGCTGCAAGACGATGCAACCCATCGGAACGAAGATGATGGCACATGAGAGCAGAAAATCACGCATGCGGTGGATGTTGTAGCCATAGGTGGTCATAAACTTGCTGATGGCCAATGCCGTGGCAAACTTGGCAAACTCTGCCGGTTGCACACGCACAGGACCGAGAACCGGCCAAGAACGTGATCCTTTGATGGTTACTGGGTTGAAGATGGTGGCAAACAGCAGCAGGACAAGAATGGCATAAAGCGCGTAGGCGAAGGTGTCGTAGTAACGGTCGTCCAGCATGAGAATGACAAATCCCAGACAGATGGACGTCCCGATCCACACCAATTGCATGCCAGAGCGGGTCGACACACTCAGCAGATTGGGTTCGCTGAATGAATAACTGGCACCACACACACTCATCCAACCAAGCACGAGTAGGGCGATGTAGATGGCTATCGTCCACCAGTCGAGTGAACGGAGGACACCCGGTTGACTACCTGTCTTTTGTTCCATATTTCAGATGCATGTTCTGTATTTGTGATGCTTGACGCTTCGAACCTTCCGACAACTCTCCTTTGATGTATTGCTCCATCATCAGAGAACCGATAGGTACACCAAAGGTGGCTCCAAAACCACCGTTCTCCACATAGACACTGACCGCGATCTTCGGTTCGTTCATCGGAGCGAATCCCATAAACACGGAGTGGTCTCTACCTCGGTTCTGCGCTGTTCCTGTCTTGCCGCAGACCTCATAGTCACGGCGGTTGGCGCGACGGCAGGTGCCGCCGGTCACAGCGCGGCGCATACCTCTCACCACCTGGTCATAGGCCTGCCGGCTGGCCATCGTGTAGCGCTTTTTCTGATAGAGCGTGTCGAGTTCCTGCTCCTCAATCTCTTTCACCACGTGAGGGGTGATAAACCAACCGCGGTTGGCGATGGTGGCACAAAGGTTGGCTATCTGGAGTGGGGTGAGGGTCACCTCGCCCTGGCCGATGGAGATACTGATCACACCCAGCGCGTTCCAGTCGTTCTTGAAGGCCTTGTCATAGAAACTGGCGTTGGGAATCATGCCGCGCTTCTCTCCAGGCAGATCCACACCGAGTTTGTAGCCAAATCCCATACTCACCATGTAGTCGCGCCAGACGTTCATGGCGTTTTGCAAGGTACCATATTTCTCTTTCTTGTTGAGCATGTAATAGAGTCCCCAGCAGAAGAAACCGTTGCAGGAGGTACCGATGGCGGGTATCAGGTTGAGAGGGGAGGGGTGTGAGTGGCAACCCACCTTCATGCCGCGGATGACAAATCCATGGTGGCAGGGATAGCGGGTCGTGGAGTCGATCACACCTTCTGTCAGGAAGGTCAGCGCTTGGCTGGTCTTGAAGGTGGATCCCGGCGGATACTGACCCATGATGGCTCGGTTGAGAAGGGGTTTCATAGGGTCTTTCGACAACTTCTGGTGATTCTTGCCTCGTTGACGGCCGATCATCATCCGAGGGTCGTAGGAGGGTGACGACACCATGCAGAGCACCTCTCCCGTTGACGGCTCTATGGCGACGATACTGCCCAGTTTTCCTTCAAGCAACCGTTCACCAAGGCGTTGCAGTTCTATATCAATACCCAGCGTGAGTGCCTTGCCCGGGACGGGTTTGGTGTTGAATTCACCGTTGTGGTAACTGCCTTGGATCCTGCCCAGTTTGTCGCGCAGCAGGATCTGGATACCTTTCGTGCCTCGGAGCTCTTTTTCGTATGAGCGCTCGATGCCGATCTTGCCGATATAGTCGCCAGGTTGATAATACTCATCCTCCTCGATATCTTTTGGCGATACCTCTGCCACATCTCCCAACAACAAAGCGGCATTGGGATATTCATATTGGCGGATGCTTCGCTTCTGGATGTAGAAACCGGGAAATTTGTAGGCTTTCTCCTGAAAGACGCTGAATTCCTGGTCGGACAACTGTGTCATGAACAGTTGTTGCGTAAAACGAGAATAGCCTGGGTTTTTCCCACGGTCTTGGATGTCGCTCATCCGCTTGATGAAATAGTCCTTGGTGATGTTGAGTGCTTTGCATAACTCCATGGTGTCAAGGCGTGAACGTTGCTCATTCACGATCACCATGATGTCGTAGGACGGTTGGTTGTATACCAGCAACTTGCCGTTGCGGTCGGAGATGATGCCACGGGAAGGAAACTCCACTTTTTTGAGAAAAGCGTTGCTGTCGGCGTTTTTCTTGTAGTCATCACTCATGATCTGGAGGGTAAACAGACGGATGATGTAGATGGCCACGATGAAAATGGCCACCCCTGCTACGACATAACGCCGGTTTCCTAATTCGTAATCCTTCATGTCTGTCCAATCCAATCAATCATCATGCATGGCATCCTGCTCATGCACGGATGGTTTTATCATTTTTTCCCTTTCTTCAGACTGTCGGCTGCCAGTATCAGGGCAGATGTCAGAATGGTGCTTCCGACCACGCACTCCAACCATTTCAGCAGATGGAAGAAATTCAGCATCTCCAGTGTAAAGAATATCAAGCAATAGACCAAGGTCATCACGAGGGTATAGTTTACAAATGGTTTGGTGCCGATGGTCGACATCGACGGAACCAGTTGTTCTTCGCTCTCACGGGTCATGAAAAGGTCAAGCAAGTAGGGTTGCAGCATGGCTGCGAACGTCATGGAGGCGGCTGCCACGCCCGGTGTGTTGGAAAACGTGTCGAGCAACAGTCCCAATGCGAAGGATATCACCATCATCAGCCATTTGCTCATGCCTTTCCGCAGTGTGAGTACAAAGTAGATGTAGAACAGTGGCATCGCACAACCGAACAGCTGGCAATGGTTCAGCACAAACACTTGTATGACACACAGCACGACGAAGAGCAAGGGTATCCGGATGAAATCGTGGTTCATGTCGCTTATTCGTTTCGCTGAGGTTTGATAGAGTCGGTCGCCTGACGCAGCAGGTTCAGGCGTTCTGTCACAGCGGCATCATCAATGACATATACGTCACGCAGGTTGCCGAAGTCTGTCGAGAGTTTGATTTCCAGACGGTAGGAAAGACCGTCTTTGGAGTCATGTTCTGCCATCACCTCACCCACCATGATGCCCGGAGGGAACATGGCTGAATAGCCGCTGGTCACAATGGTGTCGCCTTTCTCAAACTTGGCATGGCGGGGGATGTCGTCCACAAAGGCGATGTCACTGGCACCGCCCTCCCAATGGAGATAACCGAAATATCCGCTACCCTGAATGGCGCAGCTGATATTGGATTTGGTGCTCAATACGGGAATCACCACCGCATAATGTCCGGAGGCCATATATACCACGCCAACCACACCAGTGCCACAGGCCACACCCATGTCTGCGTGCACACCATCATAGATTCCTTTGTCAATGGTGATGAAATTGTCGGCCTTGTCAACGGAGTTGCTGATGACTTTCGCACCAATCAACTGATATTGATTGAGCAAAGGCATCTGGCCACGGTCCACATAGGTCGTGTCGTGCTTCAGACGCTCATCTGTGAGGGCGTCACGAAGCAAACTCACCTCACGCTCTAGCATGAGATTGCGCTTGGTGAGTTGTTCGTTCATGGCTCCCTGCCCCCAGAAAGAGGTCATCTTGGAGTCTAGTTCATAAGACAGACCTGCCAAATAGTTGGCTGATGAAAACCATACGCTTCCTTGGTAACTGTTGTACTGAAACAGCAGCACCAGGCTCACTACTTCAAGTATCACGAAGACAAACCAGTAGTTGTACTTCTTGAGAAACTCCAGGAGATTGCGCATGGCTAACCCTTTATCTCATCAGGAACGAATATCTGTCAACGTTCTTCAGAGCCACACCGGCACCTTTGGCCACACTGTGAAGCGGGTCTTCGGCGATATGGAAGGGTATTTGGATCTTGTCGTGCAAGCGCTTGTCCAGTCCACGGAGCAATGCACCGCCACCTGTCAGGTAAATGCCGTTGTGCACGATGTCGGCATACAGTTCTGGCGGTGTCTTCTCCAATGCAGACAGCACGGCATTCTCTATCTTCGCGACGGTCTTGTCCAGACAGTGTGCGATTTCCTGATAGCAGACAGGTACTTCCATAGGCAGTGCGGTGATGCGGTTGGGGCCATGCACGATATAATCCTCCGGCGCTTCGTCTCCAAGGTCTGTCAGTGCTGAACCGACATGTATCTTGATGCGCTCTGCCATACGCTCACCCACTTTCAGGTTGTGCTGGCGGCTCATGTAATCCTGTATGTCGGCAGTGAGGTCATCACCGGCTATGCGGATAGAGTTGTTGGATACGATTCCTCCCAAGGAGATGACGGCAATCTCTGTGCTGCCACCACCTATATCGACAATCATGTTGCCTTCGGGTGCCTCCACGTCGATGCCTATACCGATAGCGGCTGCCATCGGCTCAAAGATCAGGTAGACATCACGGCCGTCAGCATGCTCCGCAGAATCACGGACAGCACGCAACTCCACTTCTGTAGAACCAGACGGAACGCCTATCACCATGCGCAGTGAAGGTGAAAAGAACCTGCTGCCGCTGTGAACCATCTTGATAAGGCCGCGCATCATCTGCTCGCAGGCAGAGAAGTCGGCTATCACACCATCCCGCAACGGGCGCACGGTGCGTATGTTGTCGTGTGTCTTCTCAAACATCAGTTTGGCCTTCTCGCCCACTGCCAGCATCTTGTCGGTGCGGCGGTCGAGGGCCACGACCGATGGCTCGTCCACCACAATCTTATCATCACTGATAATAATCGTGTTGGCTGTGCCAAGGTCCATTGCTATTTCACGAATAAATGAAAAAAGTCCCATTTTTTAAGTCTGAAGCGATAATTGTATCCTGTGAAGTTTTGAATG
>CADCQC010000016.1 GCA_902803455.1 uncultured Prevotellaceae bacterium | reverse complement strand
TTCCGTCATTGTCTACGTCACCCATGGGTGTTGAACTGAGCGACAGAGTGACGTGGATATTGCTTTTTCCGGCTTTTAGGAATGTGCGCAGCTCACTCTCCGAAAGACCGTCGATTTTTCCCAGACGGGTATAGCTCCATGAGTTAGAACCATAGAATAGGCAAATGTTGCTGCCATTGTAAAGAATGACATCACCTGGCTGGGCCGTCATCTGTTGGTTGCTCGTTGGCAGAGAGAAACCAAGCGGCCCCCATATCTCGAAACCGCCGCTGCTGTTGAGCGTCACGTTGACAGGCGCTTTCTTCAGGTTTTCTACCAGCGCCCGTGTGGCGGCATTGTCAACAAGTGTTGCTTTTTGAGTTTGCCCGTCGATAGTGATATACATTTTATACTCTGTATTGCTGTCTGCGAAGTTCTGTGCTTTGAGCCAGTTCTGAATCAGCGATGTCCGATTGGAATGGTTGGAGTGGTTGATCCAAAGACTCTCGCTGAAGTAGTTACCGTCAGGAACAAGACGCTTGCAGTCGGCAACCACACCGCTGATGCCGCTGCTGGCACTCGACACGACCAGACCGATGTTCTTGCCTGCCATCTGCCCTCCGTAGTTGAAGAGATAGGTCTGCATGATAGCGGCCATCTGACTCCACCAGAGGGGTGTGACGATGATGATGGTCTCGTACTCACTCAGCGATGTATTCACCGGGTCAATGGCAGGATAGCTGCCGGCATCGTTGGGGTTGGCCTTGATGGCATTGAGCAACTGAGTGCCCAGGGCATAGCCGTTGGCATCGTACTTAAGTCCCTTCTCGGCAGGTTGAATCTCCAGCACGTCGGCCGTTATCTGACTGGTCAGAGTGGTCACAATCTCACGACAATAGTTGGTGTAGCTGTAGTACACCACGAGTGTCTTCGATGATGCGCTTGTGCTCAACAATATGAGCATGGCGCAAAAGAGAAGCATCATTTTCTTCATAGTAATTGCCATTTCTCAATTATTCCATACAGTGTTCACAACAGAATGCTCCTGCGCCCCATGCCCAGGTTCCTGTTGCAATCTTCTCATATCTATTTATCTTTTTTGATTTGATGTTGCAAAGGTACGGCGAAACTGACAAGCAAAGCTTAAACGAATTACCTATAAATCTACCCTTTTTACGGATTTAGCGGATTATTCGCTTTTGTCACCATCATGGGCACCAGGTGATGTGTCTTTGAGATGTGATGTGGCAGGTTGATGATATCGTTGTATTCTCCTGTGGTTCTTTTCCTTTTTGAATAGTTATTCTTTGTGTCTTCTTTGAATAGTTATTCTTTGTGTCTTCTGATCTTGCGCTGGTCAATTATCATAATGCTGAGCTGCAGAGTTTAATGAAAAAACGGCAGAACATCTTGCTGAGCGGTGGTGAATCAATGAGATGCGGTGATGATGACTCGTCCGGAATTACGTGTGGCCAGACGGCCGTCTAAAGTATAGGAGCCACTCTGAAAATTCTTGTCGGAGGTGATGACTTTTCTGTATCTGTTGTGCGTTTCCATGGACTCAGGCAATGATATGGAGGTCAAGGGTCGGTGCAGCAGACTGATGCTGGTGAAGCTCATCCACTGGTTCAGACAGTTCTCAACGCTCCCGGAAAATGCAATCTCGACAGGTGTGGAGTCTGTAACGGTGAAAGGCACGTAGCGCCACTCCCATCCGCGCCCTTGGTTGTTATTGGCATACTGCGCTGAAGTGTCGAAGCATGCTTTTCCGTCAGTAGAGATGCCGTACCCAATGTCACCCTTGGTGGGAAAACGCATGGACGAGTCGTTCACCCTCACCTGTGCGTCAACATTTGCGGAAGCCGAACGGCAGGCCACCTTCAGCACATAATCGCCAGCGGGCAGCGACACCTGCTGGCTCATGGACATCTGCCAGTCGTAGCCAGCCCATCCGTCGCGTTGCTCGTAATAGGTGGATCTCGACGAACCGTCCCAGTGCTGGCTACGCATCGTTGAAGTGACGTTCTGCATTTCCCATTGTCCTAACAGTTGTGTGCGGTCATCCGTATAGTTGCGGGTCACCACCTTATATTCGGCCACCTTCAGCCGTTCCACCTCGGCAGTCACCTGTGATTTGGTAGGTGCTGTTTCTGTTAACAGCTGGTACGCTGCGGTGAGATCGATGTCGCCTATCAGCTCGGCGATGGCGATCTCCATAGTGAGCGGCTGCAGCAGCTCGGCCTTGAGCCTCTCGTTGACCAATGTCCTTACCTCGTCCACCTTGTTGCCGGCATCATAGTATACAAGCGATACGCAGTCGATGCCCATCCACTGGTTGATGGCTTCTGTCTGACACAGGCCTATCTCAAGTGTGTTGTCCGAAACGTAGGTGACGATGGAATAGGCTGTAGGCTCGCCCGTGACAAGGTTCTGGCGGTCGTTGCCGGCATAGACGTATTGCGTGCCCTCGGCGCCCAACTTGTCGACGAAGGCTGCGATGCGCAACTCGTAGGTGCCGTTGGGGATGTTGCTTACCGTCTGATACATCTTGCCTTTGAACATGCGGTCGTTCCAGTTCTCCCAGAAAGGCACTTGGAAGTCGCCATGCTGGTTGGTTGCCGTGCCCTGATTGCGGGCGCCGGTGGTGGAACTCCACCCCATGTTGCCCAGATCCATCTGTCCGTTCACCACAAAAGGCGTCACGACGGGGTTGCTGAGCGAAGCGCCTTCCACCAGTTTGGTGCGGCTCTCCAAGTCGTTGCCAAAGGATTTCTCGATGGCGGCCACCTCTGCATCGGTGACAGGAATCACAGTGCCATGGCGTGGCGTGAACATTCCGTTGGTGTTTGTCTGTGCCAGTAACCTGAAGTTTGTCAGGTCGTCGGACTCGCAGAACTGGTAATAGCCGGAGCCATAGCAGTCGTACATCAGGATCCACGTGTCGCTGTCAATCAGACGCCACACCCCGGCACCCTCCACGGCCACGTTTGTCTGTTGAAGCGTGCCGCTGGGCTCTCCCCATTGTGAACCGGGCTGCCTTCCAGGTTCAGCGGTCAGCCTGCTGGCCGTCACCTTGCAGATGCCGCCGGAACCCTCGTTCTTGTAGAAGGCGTGGTAGAGCTGGTCTTTCTCGTTGAAGACGATATCCATGTCGATGGTGGCAGACCCACGGTCGAAGAGATAGACGGGCTCGCCCTCCAGGTCGGTGAAGTCGCTGTTGGCGTAGCAATAGAACACCTTGTCGTAAGGGATGGTGCCGTCGTTGGTCAGCAGTGAGAAATAGACCAT
>CADCQC010000015.1 GCA_902803455.1 uncultured Prevotellaceae bacterium | reverse complement strand
TGTCTTTCTGTCTGTATATTCGGTGCTGACGGCCTGTATGACGGCTTCGCTCATGCAGACCATGATGGGCTACCAGCGCAGGATGCAGGATCCAGAGGCTCTGTGTGACAGCCTATTACCTATGGTAAGGACACTGGCCCAGCCCTTGGTGATGGTCATACCGATGCTTTATGCAGGTATGCTGCTGGGGGGCGTTCCTGCCCTTGAAGGCTTGCTCGTCATCTTTCTACTGATAGCCGCCTCCTTCGTGGCCAACATCTTGGCGGGCGTGATAGCACTGCTTATGCTGCGCAAAAAGAAGGAACAAGTATGAAACATAAAAACTGACTTGTTCATCATATATTGATCAATCAAATACGCTCTATGAGATGTAGACCTTCAAGAACCTTATTATCTCAAGAAGGACTTTACCATATATAAGAGCAATAAATTTATGTAATGAGAAAAATTCACACATTATCTTACAAACTATGAAAAATCTATCAGTGAGATGAAGAAAACAATCCTCAAAGATAAAAAAACGAAAAAAAGAGAGGTCAATGCACCAAACATTAAAAATTAATCATATCTTTGCCTTACGAGTAAAAATATGATCGAAGAAAAGACAAACAACATCATAAATCTGATTCAAATGGACAACATGATGGATTTTTATAAAAGATGGCTGTTGGAAAACGATTTTCCATGTGAGATTGATGAAGACGGTGATTTGCGCTTCAGTTATCAGAAGTATGAGTTCTTTATCCTTCATTCCGATGACGACCATCAGTTTTTTCATGTGCTGTTTCCCAATATCTGGTCCATCGAAAATGAAAATGAAAGACAACAGGTGCTGGAAGCGTCCAACTATCTGAATATTTCTTTCAAGATGGTGAAAGCGTTGGTAGGCAGTCAATGGGTATCTCTCTCGATAGAGATGTATTTGGATAATACCTTTTACTTCGAAGAACATCTTACCCGTATTCTCGACGTTCTGATAAAAGGAAGAGACGCCTTTGCACAGAAAATGCTGTCAAATCAACCTCAAAAAAAAGGTCGACGACAATTGCCCGCCGTGGTACTTCAAAAATAATCGAAAAAAAAGACTATGTGATGATAGAAAAGTGTGATGATCCATCTCTATATATTCAAAAGCAGTTGGACATATAACTTACTTCACCATATCATCACTACTTGTAGTTTGTTTTTGTTTTGTTTTTGCTGTGCGCGGGTGGCTGCCAGAAGGTGGTCACCCGCGAGGGGAAAGAGGATACAAGAAGTGACAAAGATAAAAATCAACTGATTTCATGATTTATGACAACCAAGAGGAAGTCGAAAAGAACCAGACGTAAGCCCATGTCAAATATCCGCCGCCAACTGCGACGTTATCTCCGCCGCTTTCTGACGGTTGCCGGCTGTCTGATTGTTTTTCTCATCTTTTGGGCGATGCTCAGTCCCAGTACTTTTAAAGCCACCCTGTCATGGATGTTTGATTTATCCAGCACCGTGAGCAGTAGTGGCGGTTACGACGGCATCGACGTATCGAAGCATCAGGGCAAGATCGACTGGCAGGCCGTATCAGAAGACGGCAACATCCAGTTTGTCTACATCAAAGCAACCGAGGGAAGTACGTTGAGCGACAAACGCTATGCGACCAACATCCGTGAAGCCCGCAAGGCAGGTCTGAAGGTAGGCAGTTATCATTTTTTCACCACCCGCCGAAGTGCGAAGGAACAGTTTTCCAATTTCCGCCGGCATGTGCGCAAAAGCGAGCAAGACCTGATTCCGATGGTCGACGTGGAAGAGTCAGGCTGCAAGCGAGCCAGCAAGAAACAGTTGCAGCAGAGCCTTCAAGAATTCATGGACCTGGTGAAATCAGAATACGGTTATTATCCACTGTTATACAGTCAGTATCGTTTTTATAATGACCGTCTGGCCCCTGAATTCAACAAATATTACATTTTTATTGCCCGTTATGGCAACGCTACCCCTCATTTGAAAGGAGGCGGTCTCTACAATATCTGGCAATATACCGAGCGCGGCCATATATCGGGTATCCGCGGAGAGGTGGATCTTGACCGATTTGGCAACGGGACGAGTCTGAGCGACATCATGATGAATGACTGAACAGTGGGCAATAATCTTATTTTTATACAAAATATGTTATTTCTTTCTCAAATCTTCTTCTCTTACGGCAGTTTTTGCTAATTTAGCGGTCTGAAAGCGCCTGATGGCCTTTTATCTCATTATCATTTTTACCAAGACTATGAATTATCAGAAAATCTATCCTATCATCTTTGCAGGCCTACTTTTCGGCTGCAAAGGAAACAGCAAAGAAGCCACCGACCAACAGATAACCCCCTTGATGCAAGAAACGAGTGCGAGTGCAGCACCCTCCATCACAGAAGACGGTGTGAGAATCCCCCAGTTGATGATGCCCGGTCCGATAGACCCGATTCCCGCCGCCGATGATGTGTTGTTCATCGCCCACATCGGACGTTTCAGCAGCATCGACGAGTTGCACAAAAGTCCTTTCTATCCACAACTTGTCTCCTGTTATCCCGAACTGTCGAAGATTGATAAGTTGACCGTCGACATAGGCAGAGGCGACCTGTGGTTATTGCGCCCCAGAGCCCCGATGAGCTCGTTGGCCATCAATGAATACAGCATGCGCATGTTTACAGGTGAACAAGACCAAGATTCCGGAAAGGTGTATTACCGAACCGAAGAAGCCAGCCCCATTCTCATCCGCATGACGGCCGATGATCCTGGCAGTGTGAGCATTGCAGCCGTCGACAATGACGGTCACATCTTAAGTTGGATCCCCACCATGACCCCCAGCGACAACATGCTCAGATTGACTAATGGTGTGCAGGATTTCACATACAATCCGCTCTCCTCGATGTTGGAGATGGGGAAATATTACAATTCAGGTGATCTCAGCATACGGTTTTATGGTGACAAACAGTTGCGTCTTGGCGATAGCCTTGGAACCTATTACGCCTTCCACATGGAAAAAGGAGGTATAGGCCTATGGTTCAAAGTAGGAGACAAAGAAGGTGTCTCCACGATATCGCTAACCGATTCAGGCGACGGTATCATTCTCATTCCTCAGAATGGTTATGATTTTGGTCAAGGCCTCGGCAAGCGCATAGTTTTCCAACCCGAATAATCATCGCAAGACCATGATATACAAGATAACCGCTCCCACTCATCTCTCCACGACCATCCAATTGCCCTCCTCGAAGAGCATCAGCAACCGTGCGCTGGTGATCTCCGCATTCTCGGGCTCCAGCGAATTGCCATTGAATCTCTCCGACTGCGACGACACCGACGTGATACTCCGAGCACTGTCAGAGATGCCCCCCACCATCAACATCAAGGCCGCCGGCACCTCCATGCGCTTCATGACCGTGTATCTGGCCGCC
>CADCQC010000014.1 GCA_902803455.1 uncultured Prevotellaceae bacterium | reverse complement strand
TTTCTTTAGTTTCTCCCCAGGCGTAGTAGCCGCCATAGGCTTCGGGCGAAGCGGCCCCCACGTTGCAGCAGGCCCACTTCGTGCCGGAAGGCAGTCCGAGGTCGATAAGGTGTGGATGATGATCATCAGGGCAGGTGAGATAGGCTTGCTTTTTTGTAACAGTTACGCTGATATCTTGGGATTTGTCCGTTGCCGTGTCCGTTACTTTCACTACAGCCGTACCTGGAGCTACACCTGTGATGGTGATGGCGTTACCCGACAAGGAGGCCGTTGCCATATTAGTGGCAGAACAGCTTACTTGATAAGAGCCGTTGCCCGCGGTGATCTCCACGATAGCTGTCTCACCAATATTGAGCTCCACGCTGCTCATCGATAGTGAAAGAGGTTGGGGCGTGTTTATTACACATACAGGACGTACGGTATTTCCCTCGAATTGTTCACTACTATATCTATATACCTCTTGGTTATTGAAATAGAGGACAATAGCACGGTTGTCGATGGAGTTGTTATGCATGCCAGACCAATAATTTCCTACTCCGCCATTGCCAACACCATATAAGAATGAACCACTATAGCGTCCAGCATGAGGCATAAAGATTACTCCACCATTTGGTCCGGTGAACAGTCTCCCATATACCCCGTTGAGACTTGTAGGTTCAGAAGTACAGCTATTTACCAATTCGACAATTTGGTCAAACGAAGGCATCACCCAAGAGCCGCCCCATTTCACGTGAGCCACATCGTATTCTGTGCCGGCGATGTCGCTGCCGATATCTTGATATTGAACATTTTGGTCATACCATCCATCACCGTCATTATCATCTCCTGAATAATATAGGTAGTTTACGTGATTATACACTTCTTTTTCTTTAGTTTCTCCCCAGGCGTAGTAGCCGCCATAGGCTTCGGGCTTGTTTGCACCTACGTTGCAGCAAGCCCATTTCGTGCCAGAGGGCAGACCAAGGTCAATCATATGCGGGTGGTGGTCGTCAGGGCAGGTGAGATAGCTTTGTTGCTCAGCAGATGTGTTTTCATTAGAAAGAATCTTGTCGACAATAATCATGATGTCTGTGACGTCCAATAGGCCGTCATCGTTCATGTCACCTTTCAAATTTGAAGATGACAGACCACGAGAATTGTTTTGAACAGAGATGTTTTGCGCATTGCCCGTGAATGCCACGAACACCAATGTGAGAAATAGAAATAGTTTTTTCATTTATGCATAGTTTGATTAACATTTAGGTTGCAAATTTAGGAAAACCAAACTGTATAACAATGGTATCTTTGTTATTTTTTCACCATTATTGTTGTTTCCTCATCAGTTTGAGCAAGTTGTCAGGGGGAAGGAGATTTTGAACCATGCCCCCAAAAAAATCATCATGATGTGAGGTCAATCAAAACAAATCGCTAACTTTGCAACAGCATCCTGAAGTCAGCAGATTTCAGGTATACTATTTGAAACACGGCGAATTGAAACACGGCGAATTGAAACACGACAAAACAAGAAAATGAACAGATTTTTTACTATGATTGCAGGAATGATGTTATCGTTTTTAGGCCAGACGGCTGATGCCCAAGACAAGCAAATGACGTTCACCTACGGGTCGCATACCTATACGATGAGCGGAACGCTCAATGCCGAGACATATAATGCCAACGCCACGGGCAAGGTGACTTTCACCAACATCCCCGCCGACTATACCGAGTTTGAGGCCGTCTATACCCAGTTTCTGGGCAAGACACCCCATGGTGCTGCAGCCATGATGCCCATGGCCATGGAACTGTATCGGCGTGACAGGGTGATGGGGCTTCAATGCCTGCAACTGTTGTGCTATCCCTCGAATGTCAACGCTGTCACGTCTATCCTCAACACTAAATTTGGACCGGCAAAGTTTGCGCCAGCCAATGATCCTTACTTGCAGCCCTATCTGCCGGCAGCCGTACTCAAGGGGGCTACGCCAGACAACGGTTATGCCCCACAGTGCCCTTATACCGTGGAGATGAAGGCCAGTATCAACAAACATCAGGAGCTGCAGTTTGCTGGTACTGGCCGTGTGGTCTATCTATATGTCATGGGTAAGGGGTGGGACACCGAACAGCGGCAGGTGGAGGTCATCCTGCAACCCGGCAGTCAGCTGCACCAGGTTTTCAACTGCCCTTCTCTCTACACACAGTGCAAACAGATCAAAGGGCAGTGGAAAGGACTTGAGTAAATCTTGGCAAGATAGTTCAAGACATCATTTCCAGTTCTGCTTGATGACACTGTCAACAAGCTTCATGCCGGCTGTCTCATAGATTTCCTTACCTGTGTAGTTGGGACTCATGTCCATTCCTGCGAAGTCCATGTAGATGATGCCTACCGAACCGGTGTGGTTAGATAACCAGTTGATGGTCACCACATTGGCAAAGGTGGCATTTTCTCGGTAGTCATCAGAGAACGGCAGAATGCTGAAATAGGCAGAGGGGTAGTTGATAACCCATGCTGGTGTGGCAACCGTCATGTCTCGCTTTGCGGCAGCTTCCAGCATGCGGAGGACAGCATCGTCTTTGCCGTCACGATTCCGCTTTCCCCAGTAGTCTTGTACCCAAAGGGGCCATAACCCAAAATGCCTTGCACCAGTTCGGGACTGGCTTCTTCGTCGAAGAAGCAGCGTTGGAAGGTGCCTGTTCCCTTCTCATCGAAGTTATATACATCTATGACGATGCAGTAGTCCACTGTTTCATTCCTGGCATCTTCCCTTTGGGCAGTGCCGTTGGCATCATAGATGCTATACCATGTTCCTTTCAGCATCCCGGCCAAAGGCCCAGGACCCTCATACTTATCTGTGTCGTCATCTTTGTCGCATGATGTGAGCGACACAGCCATTGCGCCACAAAATGTAAGGATGGTGGCGAGCATCCATAGTTTAGTCTGTTTCATTTGTTATTTGAAAAGTTGGATGCAATGGTAATACAAAATCAAAAATATAACAGAACTATTTGGCCTTTTCAGTTTTTTTCTCTACTTTAGCCGCCAGAATTATCGGTTGATTATTAAAAAAGTAAAGGTATAAAAATATAAATATGATGGAGTCGTCTCTTTTCAAAAAGGCATTCTTGCTGGTTGCCCTGTCGCTGACCACAGGTCTCATTGGGGCACAGACACCTAAAGCACTTGAGGTCAAAGAACTGAAGTTGAGCAATGGGATGAACATCTGGCTCAATGAAGATCACTCACAACCCAAAGTGTTTGGTGCGGTGGTGGTCAATGCTGGAGGAAAAGATTGTCCCAATACGGGCATCGCCCACTATTTTGAGCATATCATGTTCAAGGGCACCGAGGAGATCGGTACCGTCGATTATGAGAAGGAGAAGCCATGGCTCGACTCCATCGCCGGGTGCTACGACCGGTTGGCCGCCACCAGTGATGCCATGCAGCGCGCTGCCATTCAGAAAGAGATCAACCGTCTGAGTCAGAAGGCAGGCGAGTACGCCATCCCCAATGAGTTCAACAGCCTGATCTCACAATACGGAGGAAGTCAGCTCAATGCCGGTACCTCTTATGATTTCACCTTCTATCACAACGTGTTCACCTCGCAGTATCTGGAGCATTGGTGCTGGCTCAACAGCGACAGGCTCATCAATCCTGTCTTCAGGATGTTTCAGGGTGAGTTGGAAACCGTGTATGAGGAGAAAAACCGCAGCGACGACAACATCTTGGAAGGAGCGCGGGAGAAGATCATGAAAGAGCTTTTCGGTACCCAGCCCTATGCCTATCCCATCATCGGAAGTACCGAGAACCTGAAGAACCCTCAACTGTCGGAGATGAAGAAATTTTACGACAAATATTATGTCGGATGCAATATGGGACTGGTGCTCTGCGGCGATTTTGATGCCAGCCAGGTCATGCCGCTCCTGGAGCGCACTTTCGGACGTATTCCCCAAGGGACCATGCCGACTCGCGTGGTTTCCACCTTGCCCGATATCCAGGAGCGTACGGTGGAGGCCAAGGTTCAGATACCTCTGGTGAATGTGGAAGTGCTCACCTTCAAAGGACCGACCGATTTTGAGAAGGATGCCAATGCTTTGAAGGTGGCGTCTTATCTGTTATCCAACGGGAAAGCCGGTATGCTCGACTCGCTGATGAACGAGGGGGCCTTGTTGGCGGCCGTCGCCACATCTCTCAGCCTCAATGATGCTGGCGTGGCGGTCTTGTTGGTGGTGCCCAACCTGCTTGCCAAGACCGCAAAGGCAGAGGCCGCCTGCCTCGCTCAGGTCAGGAGGGTCATTGATGGTGACTTCAGCGAAGAGCAGGTGGCGTTTATTAAACAGGAATTGTCAAGAGAGGCCAACAGCGAGTTGGAAACCATCGATGAGAGAGCCATGCAGATGGTCACGGTCATGGCATCGGGACACCGGTGGCAAGACTATCTCGATCAAGTGAATGCCATCAGCCATATCACCAAGGCAGATGTCATAGCGGCGGCAAAGAGATATTATGATGCCCCATTCGTGAGATTCAAGAAAAAATATGGCCATTCCCCGAAAGACAAGATCTCGCAGCCTGGGTATACGCCTGTGAAACCCAAGAATAGAAACGAGGAGTCGGTCTATGCCAAGCGGATGGCCGCCATTCCCGTGAACGATGCCGACCCGCGGCTCATCGATTTCGACCGTGATGCCACGACCCTCCCGCTCGGCGGTCAGGCCACCCTCTATACGGTGAAAAACCCGGTCAATGATCTCTTCAGCCTGACTGTCAGTTATAACCGAGGTGAGAAAGCAGACCCAAGGATGAATGCTGTGGTCTCCCTGCTCAATAACATCGGAACCGATTCACTGACCAAGCAGCAATTAGGAATGGCCCTGCAGCGCTATGGGGCTGAGATGAGTTTCAGCAGCAACAGCAGGACGACCTCCATGACGGTCACTGGTGTGGACAAGCATTTCCTGTCAACGATGGCGCTGGTAGGTCATTTCATCCATCATCTCAAATCCAATGAGAAAGCCCTCAAAAATGTGAAAGATGCCTTGAAAGCTGAGGAGAAAGGATTGGATGAGGATAATACCGATGTGCTGTTTGCTCTGTCGCAGAAAATCATGTATGGAGACAACTCAAGGATGCTGCACCGCATGACCTATAAAGAAGCCAAACAACTGACGGGCGAGCAGTTGATCGACGCATTTAAGAATATCTGGAGTGCTCATTGCACGGTTGTCTATAGTGGTACGCTCGACAGCCGTGAGGTGGCGGACGCCATCAGGAAAAACCTTCCCGTGGAGCGCAGTCAGTCACCCTACAAGGACTATGCCGACGATGTGATCGGTTATGACCAGCCGGTGGTCTATGTCTACGACATGCCGAAGTCCAGACAGACCCTCCTGCTCACCTATGACCAGTTGCCACCCTTGTCCACACAGGAGGCGCGCGTGCCGGCCATTCTTCTGGATCAGTATTTCGGATCTGGCATGTCGTCGGTGCTCTTCCAGGAAGTGCGCGAATTCCGGTCCATGGCCTACAGCACGGGCAGTTCTCTGATGAGCAGATCCTATAAGAAAAACCCCAACTCACCTCTTGGGTTTATTACTATGACGGGAACACAGGGTGACAAGGCCATGGGTGCCATCACCCTGATCGACTCGCTCTTCAGCGATATGCCATGCGTTGAGAAAAATTTCAACAGTTGCCGACAGGAAATCATCAATGATCTCAGCAATGATTTCCCCTCTTTCCGGGGAATCGGATCTGCCATCGCCTCACAGAAGATCCAAGGCTTCTCCAGTGACAAAAACACCGGCTTGGCTGCCCTCTACCGGAACGCCTCGTTTGAGGATGTCAAGAAATTCTACGAGGCCCATCTCAAGCATCACGCCTCTCACCGCGTCTTAGGCATTGTGGGCAGCAAGAAAAAACTCAACATCAAGGAATTGGAGAAATACGGCAAAGTCGTCTTCCTGAAAGAGAAAGACCTGTTCAGAAAGTAGGCCTGGCACCCCGGCTTGGCCCCTTTGTTTTGTTTGTTGCTGTATTACAGCAACATACGGGACGGAGGGAGCAGAGGGAGCAGAGGGGCTGTGTCACGCTTTGTCGATCAGCGTGGTCTCGATGTTGTATCGCGGACGGTCTTTCACTTCCAGATACATCTTGCCGATGTATTCGCCCATGATGCCCATGCCCATAAGGATGGAACCGCCGACAAACCATATCGAGAGGATGATCGACGACCAGCCGGGCACCACCTGGTCGTTGAGATATCTCCACAATACCCAGATGAAGATGCCTATGGAGATGAAGATAAACAGCAGGCCGATATGGAACAACAGCCGGAGCGGTTGGATGCTGAACGAGGTGATGCCGTCGACAGCGAAGTTCAGCATTTTCTTCAAAGGATATTTGCTCTCACCGGCAAAACGCTTCGCACGGTCGAAATAGACATTGTCTGACTTGTAGCCGATCAGCGGCACCAGACCGCGGAGGAACAGGTTGCGCTCACGGTATTTGGACAACTGCTCGACGGCCCGACGGCTCATCAGACGGTAGTCGGCATGGTTGTAGACCGATTTCACACCCAGCGACTTCATAAACTTGTAGAACCCTAGGGCGGTGTTACGCTTGAACCACGTGTCCGTGGCACGGCTGCGGCGCACACCATACACGATATCACAGCCCTCATGATATTTGCGCACCATCTCTGGTATCACCTCCACGTCATCCTGCAGGTCGGCATCGATGCTCACCATGATGTCGGCATGCTCACAGGCCGTGAACAGACCGGCCATCAGCGCATTCTGGTGACCGCTGTTGGCTGCCAGTTTCACACCGCAGACATGCGGGGTGGTGGCATGCAGATGGGTGATCAGTTCCCATGTGCGGTCGCGGGAACCATCATCCACACACAGCATGCGGCTGTCACTGTCGACCAATTGCTCTGAAATCATACGTTCGATGACTTGACCGATGCGGCGTGAGGTCTCCTCGATCACTTCTTCTTCGTTGTAGCAGGGAATGACAATGTAAAGAATGGGCTTTTTCATGGTTGTTGATAGTGTTTCCTATTTTTTTGCAAAGTTAAAAAAACATGTTGGAGAAAGCAAGAATTCAGTTGTTTTTTTGCTATTATGCTCCCCAAAGCACCTACTAATATCTTTTTTTAGGTTTTTTTTATCTGAAGGGGTGCTCTTTTCATAAAAAATAACTAAATTTGTTGCCAAATACGTCCTTCTTTATGGACAACCAACTTGTTTTTTCATCAATTTTAAATACTACAACCTAATGAAACGAAGACTGCTACTTTTTACAATCATGATGATTGTGGGTGCGTTGGGATGTGGGCATCTCTATGCACAGAAAGACGTCACCGCTCTCTACATCAAAAATGCCAATCTCAGCAATGGCTTGACTGGATGGACGGTGTCGAATTTCAACACGCCTCAAAGAGGCAACAACACGATTGGGTATGCCACCGAATCTTATGCCGGATGGAATGACTTGGCGGTGAAGGCATATAGCCTGACACAAAAAATCAAACTGCCCAAAGGTCGTTACACGTTGGTCAACTATTCTTTCTATCGTGAGAAAGAGCGTTTCAATGATGATCCCAACACCTCAAGGGCTTTCTTGAAGGCTGGTGATCAAGAGGTGCCGGTCAAGACCTTGGGAAGCATCCAGGCCAACGGATATGCCAACTCTCAGGCTGATGGAGCCAATGCCTTTGACTCAAAAATGTACCGCAATACCCTCGATTTCACCATCAGTAGTGATAATACCGAGATAGAGATCGGTCTCTATGGCACCTTTGAGAACATTCGCTCATGGGTGATCGCCGGTATGTTTGAACTGATCGACTTGGATAAGGAAGCCACCATGGACGCACCATTTGATGTGACGGGTTATCTCGTCAATCCTGGCTTCGAGTACCGTGACATGACGGGTTGGACGCTGTCTGAAGATGGTGCTATGGGCGCACAGGGCAACACCGCTTTCGCCAGCAAGGCCGGTGGTTACTATGCTGAGAAATGGCAGCAGTCTGGCGGACTTCCTGACAGAAGCATGTCACAGGACCTCTCAGGTCTGCCCAACGGTTTCTATCTCCTCTCGGCTTATGCCTTCTATGGTGGGACCGGCGCTTACCTGAAACTCAATGATAAACAAGTAGAGATCACGGCGGGGAAGGAAGGAAAATACACCGTGGGTTGTGTCATCAACGACGGCAAGCTTCATGTTGAGGCTGGCGTGAAAGATGGTACCTCCAACTGGGTGTGCTTCGACAGGTTCACGCTCTCTTATTGCGGTGACCTCAACAAGGCTCTCACTGATCTCTGCGCCTCTGTCACCAAATATCAGGGATTGATCCCTGAGACGATTTACAACAAATTGGTGACCGACGTCAATGCCTACAATAAGAGCTATGGCGATGTGGATGAGTATATCGCTGCCATCGCTGCTGTCAATGAACTCTTTGATCAGGCCGACGTGAGTGTCAAGAGCTATTCCATCATCGCTGCCGGTGAGGTGCCCACCAGTTCGCTTGACGGATGGACATGCACCAACAGCAATCTCTTCCAGGTGAACACTTGGTCGCATGAAGGTGATGGCGACGGCACAGGTATGGTGACTCCGTTTATCGAAAACTGGGTTGCAAGAGATCAGGTGCTTGGCGACGGAAAAGTATATTATACACTCCGCGGACTCGTTCCCGGTGAGATCTATTATGCTCAGGCACTGGTGCGCGCATATAGTGAGGCAGGAAACGTGCCTAATGGCCCCAATTTCTTCATCAACGATCAGACAACGGATATGACAACCGCCGGCACCGCGTTTACCTATTATTATAATAATGCGAATTTGTCGGGTATCTATGGCACACTGGGTGGTACTGCCGTTGTCGGTGAGGATGGTACGCTCACCATCGGCGTCGTCATCGAGAATGCCAATTACAACTGGGTGGCCTTCAAGAATGTCCATATCCAGAGCATGGAGGACGCTTTGCAGGCTGCTATCGATAGAGTGAAAGCTTATAGCGGAAAGGTGCCTGCCGGTATTCAGGCGCTCATCGACAATATCGAGGCTAATGTAGCCAGCACCTTCGACCTCACCACTGCCGAGGGATACGAGAAGGCTATCAAGTTCCTCACCGAGGTGGCAGAGCAATTGCCCGGCTATGCACTTGCTTATGAGAAATACCTCCAGCTGAAGGATAAAGGTACTGCCCTGGTGGCTGTCGAGAGCGACAATGCCAATGCGCTCAATGATTTGAAGGCTGCCATGGCTTCTGCCGAACAAGCCGTCAATCTGGCTACCAGCCAGGAGACGATCGACAACGCACGTGCTTCTCTCTTCGAGGCCATGGCTTCTTATGTGGCTGTTGCCAATCCGACAGGAGACGGCCGTTTCGACTGCACCTTCCTGCTGGCTACTCCTAACCTTGAGGGATTCGCCAACGGATCAAAGGCAGAGGGATGGTTCACCGACCAGCCTGACGGAAACAGCCAGGTGATGACCAATGCTGACGCCACTTCGGAAGACGGAACAAAAACCACCTTCTTCGAATACTGGAGTTCAGAACCAAAGGCCAACAACCTCTTCACACTCTATCAGAAGCTGACACTCGCACCGGGTATCTACAACATGACTTGCTATGCCTTCGCCCAGCAGCCTATTGCGGGCGATGTGAGAGGCGTGAAGTTCTTTGCCAACGATACAGAAGGCTCCACCATCGAGAGCAACAGACTCTCAGAGGCCAGCATCGAGTTTGTGCAGACAGAGGAAGGTGAGGTCAAGATTGGTCTGAAGGCCGTCGAGGGCAACACCTACAGATGGATGGGTATCGGCTATGTGGAACTCTACAAGCTCTCCAACGTCAAGGAGGCATCTATCAGCAATGCCGACGTGAATGCTCCTGCTCCAGGTGCATACACCACGATCAATGCCAATCTTACCCTGAAGAAGGGCCTGAATACGATCGTCCTGCCTTTCGCTACAAACAAGGATGAGATCGGAGCTTCCATGGTGCTCAAGTATGAGGGTACGGAAATCCGCGACAACGGAAAGCCATGCCTGCTGTTCACCGAGGTGGAGGAGTTGGCTGCCAACACGCCGTATGCTGTCTTCATGGCTGCCGACACTCAACTCAAGAAGTTTGAGAACAAGACGGTGGTGGCTCCTACCAATCTCACCGTCAGCGATGCCTATTACAACTTCGTGGGTACCTTTACCGCTTATGACCGTGATTCTTCACCCATCAAGCAGGGTGACTATATCGCCGGTGTGGATGAATTCAAGAAGGCCAATGGTGGCAATACCATCAAAGCATACCATGCTTACATGGAGAAGACCGGTTTGAATGATGGCGGAGATGATGCTGAGCCGTTGCTCTGCATCAATGGCATGATCCTTGACGGTATCAGTACCGTGAGTCTCTCCGAGACCACGGAGTCCAACCGCATTTTCAACCTCAATGGCCAGATGGTGACCAATCCTCAAAAGGGTGTCTACATCATCAACGGAAAGAAAGTTATCATTAAATAATTAATGTTTTAAAAGAAATAAAGCAATGAAAAAAGTATATATGACTCCCGCCATCATGATCAGGGATATAGACGAAGTGATGGAAATGGCTATCAGCGATGATTACTGGAAAGATGATATCGATCCGGAAAATGATGAGGGTAGCGATGATGAGGCACGCAACAAGAAGAACCTCTGGGATGAACCAGCCGAGAATTAATCAACAGTCATCATAATTGTCTTCAACGAAGGGGTGAGTCGGAAAAGACTCACCCCTTGTGAAATTCTGCCATAGCACCCTTTAGCGGCACCTCATGCGGAAACCTTTCCTCACTTTCCTGACGATATCCGTCCTCATGGCTATCGCCCCCGATCTCTATCTGGGTCTGCGGTATATGGGCTCCTGGCCATGGTGGGCATGTCTGGCAGATGCCTTGGCGCTGGCCTGGGCGGCTTTCGCTTTGTGGGTGCTCTACTCCTGGTGCTTGGGACAGGTGAGGTCTATACGTTTTTTCTTCACCACCTTCATCTACCTCATCTTCCCCAAGATGCTGTTTGTCGTGCTCGATATGGCAGTGGGATGGTGCTTGGCATTGGGCCTCACGGCATTGGCAGTCATGGCATTGGCCTATGGCAAGATCTGGGGTTGGCGCCGGCTCGTTGTGGTCGAAGCCTCTTTCTCTTCACCCGATTTGCCGGAGGCTTTCGACGGATACCGTATCCTGCAGTTTTCCGACTTGCATCTGGGCACCCTCGACAGGCATCCGGAGATGGTGGAGCGCATTGTAGAGAAAGCCAACAGCCTGAAGCCCGACATCATAGTGTTCACTGGCGACATCGTCAACCACGATGTGGAAGAACTGGAGCCTTATGTGGAGATGCTTTCCCGTCTCAAGGCAGCCGATGGCGTGCTGGCCGTGTTGGGCAATCATGATGCCGTAGACAAACGGCATGAAGAACAGTTGCTCCGTCTGATGAGTGGTATGGGGTGGCGTGTCCTCAAGGATGAGCATGTGCTGGTCGGCCGTGGAGACCGTCAGATTGCCTTTGTGGGGGTAGGAAACATCGGGTTTCTGCCGCTGTTTTCTTTTGGTGACTTGTCAAAAGCCATGGCAGATGTTCCAGAGGGCATCTTCAAGGTGCTCCTCTCTCATGACCCGAACCACTGGCGGATGCAGGTGCTGCCCGACACGGATATCCAACTCACCCTCTCGGGGCATACCCATGCGGCGCAGTTCCGTATCGCGGGATTCTCGCCCGCCCGGTGGGCCTATCCCCAATGGGGTGGGGCATACCATGAGGAAGACCGGATGCTGTTTGTCTCGCAGGGCATCAGCGGCACCGTGCCTTTCAGGTTGGGAGCCTGGCCCGAACTCGATCTCATCACCCTGAGAAAATCCCCGTAAAAAATCCGCCCGCCCAAACGGCCCCGAAGTCGACTTGCTTTATGCATGTCCGTCCGCCAAAATAGCATGTCTGCCCGCCAAATGACCCCCGAA
>CADCQC010000013.1 GCA_902803455.1 uncultured Prevotellaceae bacterium | reverse complement strand
ACGTTGGCCCTCATGGACGCCGGTGTGCCGATGAAGAAACCCGTGAGCGGTATTGCCATGGGTCTGATCAAGAATCCTGGAGAAGAAAAATATGCCGTGCTGAGCGATATTCTCGGTGACGAGGACCATCTCGGCGACATGGACTTCAAGACCACAGGTACCATCGATGGTCTGACAGCCACTCAAATGGATATCAAGTGCGACGGTCTGAGTTTCGACATCCTTGAGAAAGCACTTCTGCAAGCCAAGGCTGGCCGCGAGCATATCCTGGGCAAACTGACTGAGACCATCGCAGAGCCTCGCGCAGAATTGAAGCCCCATGTACCTCGCATCGTAGCCTTCGATATTCCTAAAGAATTTATCGGTGCTGTCATTGGCCCGGGTGGAAAGATCATCCAGCAGATGCAGGAAGACACCGGCGCAGTGATCACCATCGATGAGACCGACGGTGTGGGCAAGGTTCAAGTGAGCGCTCCCGACAAGTCGAGCATCGATGCCGCCATCGCCAAGATCAAAGCGATCGTGGCCATCCCTGAAGTAGGCGAGGTCTATGAGGGCACCGTGCGCTCCATCATGCCTTATGGCTGCTTTGTGGAGATCATGCCAGGAAAAGACGGACTCCTTCACATCTCCGAGATTGAATGGAAGCGTCTTGAGACTGTGGAAGATGCCGGCATCAAAGAGGGTGACAAGATCAAGGTGAAACTGATGGAGATTGACCAGAAGACTGGAAAATACAAGCTGTCACACCGCGTGCTGGAGCCAAAACCAGAGGGGTATGCTGACAGGGAGCGCCGCCAGCGTCCTGAAAGACCTGAGCGTGGCAACCGTCCAGGTAACCGTCAGGGTAACAACAATCATCAAGGTGGCAACCGCCAAGGCGGCAACCGCCCCCAGCGTCGCAATGACTTCCATGATCCATTGTCGGACCATGAGCCAAGAGATTTCAATGACAGTCTCGATCACGACATCTTCTAAGAAATCACATACGCTCCCCGTCCTTCCACTGGTCGGGGAGCATTTTTCTCATCACATCCAAAATCATCGCAGAATGCCCTGATGATCATAGGGAAGCCTATTATCCTCAGGCCCATCAACCCATCAATTATGACAAGACTTCTACTGGTGAGACACGGCGAGACAGAAGACAACGTGCATCAGATCATGCAAGGTCAGACCCAGGGTGTCCTCACCGAAAACGGTGTGGCACAAGCCCTCACCTTGGCCGACACCATGGCAGCAGAGCCCATCGATGTCTTTCTGTCTTCTGACTTAAAGCGCGCCATCGACACCTGCGAGTTGATTGCCCAGCGACATCACCAGTCGGTGGTGACCACACCGCTGCTGAGGGAACGCGACTGGGGCGACTTCACCGGCAGGTATATTCCCGATCTGAAAGACCAGGTATGGCCCCCCAATGTGGAAACCATGTCGGCCCTGAAACAACGTGCCAGGAAATTTCTCGATATGATACGCCATGATTATCCTGAGCAGACAGTGCTGGCCGTCGGTCACGGGATTATCAACAAAGCCATCCAGTCGGTGTTTTACGACAAGCCCATGCATGAAGTCTTGCGGATGTCGAATGCGGAGGTGAGGACACTGATACTTAACGATTGAAAGGCAGGCCAAAAGCGGCCTGCCTTTCTGTTGATTTCAATTTACTTCGATTTACTAATAACTAAACTCCTGAGAAACAATCTTTCAACGTATCAAAAAAACTAATCCTATTGCCGATTATCAGATTGTAGTATGTAGCATTTTTATTGTTTCTTTGTTTTTATCGGCGTCCACCACCCGAGCGACCACCTCCGAAACCGCCACCGGAACGGCCTCCGCCAAAGGAGCCACCGGAATGACCACCACCGAAGGAACCACCGGAACGGCCACTGCTGAAGGAGCCACTGGAATGACCACCACCGAAGGAGCCACTGGAACGTCCACTGCTGAAGGAGCTGGATGGTCTGCTGCTACCAGCACTCATCGAACGAGATGGAGTGGAAACCGAACGGCTGGGAGCGGAACCCATAGACCGGCCTACTGAAGGAGAACCACTGCGCACAGGGGCTGTTGTCACCGAGCGGTTGGAGGAAGAGTTACCTCTTGAGAATGTGCCGTTGGGACGAGAGGGGCTGCTACTACCTTGGTTGAAGTTTCCGACATTGGCGCCCGGAGTGAGTCGTGTGCTGCTCTCACGGACAGTGGTCGTATTGTTGCGCGTACCCTGCTGGATCGATCTGGTCGTCTCATTCTGACGTCTGTCAGCATTGCCGCCGAAACCTCCGCGCTGCGGTGTCACTGTGCCATGATCTCTGCCATCACGTCCGTGATTGCCTCCGAAATTGCCGTTATTGCCGTTGCCGCCACGATTGTCGCGTCCGCCATAGTTGCCATTGCCGCCACGATTGTCACGTCCGCCATGTCCGTTGTTGCCGAAATGTCCGTTGTTGCCACCATGTCCTCTTCCATAGTCGCCACGGTCGAATCTGTCACGCATACCATGGTTGTTGGTTCCGTGATGTGCGAAAGTGCGTCCGTGATACCAGCTGCGGCCACCATTCATTCTCCAACTGTGTCCGCCACGATAGACTGTCCAGAAAACAGGTCTTCCGAAGTAGAAATAGTCGCGGTAGGGATAGCGGGCATAGATGCCGAAGTGCCAATAACCAGCCTCCCAGTAGAGGGGACGATAGAAATAGGTGGCTGCCAGATAGGCATTGTATTGCCAGTCAAACAAGATATAGCTCAGGTCGAGGTTACGTTGCCTCCAATAAGCGCCATAAAGGTCGGCCTGTGTATTGACGCTCATGAGGTAGTCGAGATTGACCTCATAGGCTGCCTCGTATTGCTCTTCTGTCAGGTTGAGCTCATAGGCCATCTTGTCGGTGAGGAACAAGGCTTGCTGACGAGCCTGCTCGTAACTCATTGCGCTTGCCGACAGGGTGATGGTCAGCATGACTGTCATGGCTATCAGTATTCTTTTCATTGTCGTAAGATTTATGATAAGTTATTGTCTATTGTTCACGATGCAAAGGAACAAACTTTTTTGTAGTGTTGAAAAGGATTTTCCCTACATTGAAAGGGGAAAATCCCTAAAGGTGTGGTATGTGCATTTTTATCTTACCGACAAGATTCCCAAGGATATGCCCTTTCCTTCCGACAATAACGCAAGCATGCGGATACCATGATTACTCATCCTATCCGCATGCTATTCATCAAAAGATCACAGAAAGCAAATGCTACTCAACGTTCTCTCTATAGACAGGAGGCCGCTCATCGTTTTTGGTGGAGATGATCTTGACTTTGTCGAACGAGACACCTCTGGCATTCTTCACAAAAAAGCCCTTTGCCGGCAATATTCCCCACATCGTGCCTTCGGGATAATCCGCAGCCTTGTTGTCCCTAGGTGCCATCACCCTGCCCATTCCACCTTTATGAGTGATGGAGATATTGCTCAGTTTCACATCTTCCACATGCTGTCCTGGCAGTCCTGTGATGGAGCATCCTGTATTTCCCGCCCCTGTCACGGTGACGTTGCTGATGCTCACTCCGCTAAGCGTCCCCTTCCGGCGCTTGGGCACCTTCTGGTCATAGGTGTTTCCGCAATCACCCAATCTGACAAAGATCGGTGCTTCCGTCCCCACGACATCGATTTGGTCGAAGACCACATTTCTGATATTTCCGCCATCCACCGACTCCACGGCAATGGCAGAGATGCCACTTGCCAATCCGTTGAACACCTTTTTATTTGAAGGACGGACCCGACAATTACGGAACGTGATATTGCTGAAATCGCCCAGACTCTCCAGTCCGATTTTCAGAGCATTGCAGTGAGTGCTCACCGTGCAGTTGGTGACAGTGACATTTTGACAAGGACGCAAAGATGTGGTTTTCAGGCAGATGCCATCATCATCCGACTCGATGAGGCAGTCGGATATCGTCACATTATTACAGCATGTGATATCTATGCCATCATTGCAATTATTACAGAAGTCATCCACCGTGATTCCCTTGATGACGAGATTGTCGCAAGCATAATAATGCTGCATCCATACAGCAGAATTGCGCAAGGTCACTCCACTGACGATGATGTCACGACAACTGTCAAAACGGATCAGCATGGGTCGGGTGACGCCTACCGCATTGCATGCCTGGTCGGTGAATCCCGCTCCCCGTCCGTCGATGACGCCGCTTCCCGTGATACCGATATTCTTCGCTCCCTGCGCAAAGATGAGCTGCGTGGTCCAGATGATGTCTTTTCTGTCCTTGTTGAGCACATAATCTGCCGGCCGCTTACTGCCATAGAGCACGGCGCCCTCTTCAAGATGAAGTTTCACTCCGTTTTTTAGCACGATGGCCCCGGTGGCAAACTTCCCCTTAGGCACGATGACCTTCCCTCCCCCACTTTTGTGACAGAGATCGATCGCCTTTTGGATGGCCTCCGTGCTGATTTTGTTTTTTCCCACTTTGGCACCGCATTCTGTGATCAGCACATCTTTGGCCGTGCATCCTACGGCAAACCAGAAAGCCATCGATATTAAGGTCAGTATTTTTTTCATCTCTTGAAATTGTTTGGTCTCTTCCACGCTTTTCGGCGATAAAAAGACACGGTGAATGATGATTCAGGAAAAGATCTGCTCACCCCGCCTCTTAATGGCGACATCTACCAGCCCATTGAGTAAGAGGAATACTGCGATGTCTATCAACAGGATATAGGTCAGATCGATATAGTGCACCTGAGTGAAAAACAGGTTGATGCCCCCAAACAGCATTGCGGCAAGAAGGATGGCCATCAATGCCATGTGCTGTGTGAGGCCGGTCCGCATCAGTTTGTGATGAATATGATTCTTATCCGCAGAAAACAACGGACGATGATGATAGGTCCTCATCAAGACCACCCTGACCACATCAAACATCGGTACGATCAACATGGTGATCGACAAGATGAGCCCATCCTTATGGAATGGCATCACATTGGGGTTGTGCATGGAAAATTTCACGAAGAGGAATCCCAAAATAAAACCCAAAGTCAGACTGCCCGAGTCGCCCATGAAAATCTTACGGTTTTTCTCAGGATCACCCAAGATGTTGAAATAAAGATAGGGCAAAAGCACCCCCATCAGTCCGGAAATGAGAATGCAATAGGTATACACCTCTTCACGCATGAAACAGGCGAGGAATCCTCCCAACGCAAGAAAGGCCAGGCCACCAGCCAGACCGTCGATGCCATCAATCAGATTGATCGCATTGTCGATAAAGACGATAATAAATACGGTGATGACCGTGCCCAACCAGAATGGAATTTCATGAATGCCCATAAATCCATAGAGGTTGTTGATATAGAGTCCCGACAATGGCATCAGCAATGCCGCGATGATCTGCACCCCAAACTTCATTCTCGCTGTCACGCCGAAAAGATCATCGATAATGCCCACGCCATAAATCAAGATGAGACTGACAAAAAAAGTACCTGTCCAAAGGCTGATGGTCATCGGTTCCTCTCCCGTCAGCCGGGTCATGAATGCCACAGCAAGAAGAAATGCCAGCAACATGCTCGGAAGGAAACTGACCCCTCCCAGGCGAGGGATGAAATTCTTATGCACCTTACGCTCATTGGGGATGTCATAGAGTTTTTTTTGCTTGCAATAATTCAAGATCTGAGGTATCAAGATGAAACCACAGAGCGCACTGGCAAAAAAAGCGACAGCATCAAGTATGAGGTAGTTGGACATGAACTGTTCGATGATTGATCCTTTCATATAAATAACTCAAATCATTGCTGATTATTGCTTGCATCACCTTTTTTTTGAGCCTGGCTGGTAATCATAAAAAAAATGATGGCAAGCACACCATCCGACATCACCGTATGGAAAAGAGACGGCAAAAATGAAAAGAAACAACCAAAAAAGATCATTGATAACAACAAAAAAGGCAATTCTTCCGTTATTGACCATAGAGACGAGAGACATGAAGAAAGTCAACATCCTACTTTCCACTTATAACGGCGAAGAATACTTGGAAGAACAACTTCGCTCCCTGTTGTCACAGCGAGGTGTTGAGACCGACATCCTTGTGCGTGATGACGGTTCCACAGATGCCACCCACGACATTCTCGACCGGTGGCAGGCAGCAGGGCATCTGACTTGGTATGCCGGCGACAACATAGGATGGGCCATGAGTTTCATCCATCTGCTCAGTCATGCCCACGATGCCGATTATTACGCCTTCTGCGACCAGGACGACATCTGGTTGCCCGACAAGTTGTCTGCTGCGACAGAACAGCTGATGAAAGCTGGTGACACCCCCTCCCTATATTGCTCCAACATGAATTATTATCGTGACGGAAAAGACGAAGGGATCGTAAAGCCCATCGGCCAACGGTTCAACCTGTTTACAGCCATGGT
>CADCQC010000012.1 GCA_902803455.1 uncultured Prevotellaceae bacterium | reverse complement strand
TCCTTTACTCTCTTTATTCTCAAAAGGAGCGGGATTGGCATTAAAGCCATCCTCAAGGATTTCATCCGCCACGATGACCTCATTATATTTCTGCGCGGCCTCTTCATCTCCCAATCCACGTATATTGAGTGAATAGAGAATTTGCTTTTTCTTATCGAGCGCCACGTTGGCATCTTGTCTTTCCTTTAATGACTGATAGACAAATGCCAGCAAGAAGGCCACGATAATGACCATGATAGCGGAATAAATAATCGTATAGGTATTTGAATTGGTGTCCAATCCCTTTTTTTTCTCATTTGCCATAGTCATACTATTTATCAGAAGTTAGACGTTTCATTCTCTTGGAGATGTTGCGCGACACCACACAATGGTCGATAAGTGGCGCAAACATATTCATCAGAAGGATGGCCAGCATCATACCCTCGGGATAACCAGGATTCATCACACGGATGATGATGGCCATGACACCGATGAGCAGTCCATAGATCCATTTACCACATTCCGTTCTTGCGCTGGTGACCGGATCAGTGGCCATGAAGACAGCACCGAAGGCAAATCCACCAAGTACGAGATGTTCATAGAAAGGAATAGTCGTCATGCCGGCAGCACTGAAGATAGCCGCCATGGCAGCCCCACCGACAAACACGCTCAGCATGGTTTTCCATGATGCGATGCCGGTAATGAGCAACAGGATGGCACCCAAAGCGATTGCAATCACACTGGTCTCACCAATCGATCCCGGAATCAATCCGATGATCATATCCTGCAGAGAAGCCGTGACTTCAGCCCCTTGTCCTACCTGTGCCAAAGGAGTGGCAGCCGTGAACGTGTCAGGCAAGGTATTTCCAAGGCCAAAGATTTTGTCATTGGCAATCCACACGGTATCACCACTCATCACCTGCGGATAGGAGAAGAAGAGGAAAGCACGCGTGACCAAAGCCACATTGAAAATATTCATACCCGTTCCACCAAAGATCTCTTTAGCGAAGATGACAGCGAAAGCGCATGCGATCGCCAATATCCAAAGCGGACAATTGACAGGAATGATCAGAGGAATGATGATACCCGATACGAGGTATCCCTCCTGAATCTCCTCACCTTTCCATTGAGCCCATGCGAATTCTATTCCCAGTCCTACAATATAACTGACAAGAATTTTGGGCAACACAGCCAGGAATCCATAGAAGAAGATGCTCCAAAATCCAGCCTGTTCGAGTGTCCCCGCTTCCAGGTAGTTTTGATAGCCCACATTATACATACCGAAGAGCATGGCTGGCATCAGAGCAATCACAACCATACTCATGATACGTTTGGAATCAATGGCATCATGAATGTGAGCCCCGCTGGTCGCCGTTTTGTTAGGGACGAACAGGAAGGTCTCAAATCCATCAAACACGCTTCTGAAGGCGTGCAGTTTTCCACCTTCCTCGAAAGAAGGTTTCACCTTATTTAAATAATTTCTCAAAGACATAGTCAGAATGCTTTATGTGATTACGCATTTTCCTTCCTCAACATGTCGAGTCCCTCACGGACAATCCGCTGCAGTTCCAGTTTAGAAGAATCCACGAACTCCGCCAGAGCGAAATCTTCTGGAGCCACCTCATAGATACCCAGTTGCTCCATTTTGTCGATATTTCCAGTGAGAATCGCTTTGATCAGATATTCAGCATAGATATCCATTGGGAACACGCTGTCGTATTCTCCACTCATGATCATGTGTCGCTCCCCGCCTTTTATTCTTGCGTCGAGCACATATTCTTTAGCTTTCCCCATCAACCAAGAGAAATAGCTTCTGTTGGCGGAGAATTCACCCAGTCGAGGCATGATCCATCCCAGCATCTCATCATTGTCATCCCCTTCAGGAATGGCAGTGATCTCAGAGGTATGTCCACCCACATAGCCTTCGGTTGTACAGCGTCTTCCAGTCAGCGGATTGCCATTAATCAACCTCACATGCGTGCAATCCCCCAACTGTCCGTCGAGCACATCACTCAGCGGTTGTCCGGTCATCACTTTGACAAAGCAAGGAGTCTTCATCTCACTGCCAGCCAATGCGATTACACGTTCCAGTTCAACCTTTCCATGAAGGAAAAGTCTACCGATGAAGATGACTGTTGTGGGATCCACCGTCCAGACCACCTCACCTTTATTGACCGGATCCAGATGATTGACTTGTACGCCCACATTACCAGCCGGACAAGGTCCGTCGAACACCGTGACCTCCACATTTTTCATAGAAGCGAGAGGCCCAGCATTCTGTTTAGGAGAAATGTCAAGGAACGTCTTAGCCACCTTTGATAGAGCCGTCAAGCCAGTTTGGAACTCCTCCTCTTTGCCCTCCAGCTCCACATTGAAGTCAGCAGCCAGCGGCATGTCTCTGAATGCGCTGACAAAGATAGACTTTGGTGAGACATCAGGAGTAGCAGAAACAGCGTAGGGCAATTGGTTGATATACCCAAAGAGACCAGCATTCAGCAAAGTCTCCACCACCATTTTTCCGTCGAGAGCCTCCACTTTCTTGACATTGAAATCGCGGAATTCCTGTTTTGCGTCGGCTTTCACCTTCACGCAAAGCAATTTTCTTCTGTCGCCTCTGACCACGGCTGTGACCGTGCCACTTACTGGAGAGGCGAATTTCACCTCAGGAAATTTTTTGTTGACAAACAAAGCATCCCCCGCCAGCACCTTGTCACCCTCTTTGACGACCACTTTAGGAACAAGACCTATGAAGTCTTCGGGAACCATCGCATATTCCCCAGAAGTCTTCACTGTCATCACTTTTCCTGTGGCTTTTCCTTTCAAGTTGATGTCAAGGCCTTTACGTAACTTGATTACATTTGCCATATTTATAAATAGTTGATGATTGAGTCAATCGTTATCTATGATTTTGCAAAATTAAACATTTTTTTTAAATTGTCTTTCATTTCAGACAACAATTATTTGTCCATCGGCATTCAAATATGTATTTTTGCACACCAATCCCCTCAAATACTATCTACTATTGTTCATGAAAAAGATTTTTTTACTATTCCTGCTTTCCTTTTCCCTCCACATCTCAGGCCAAGGGACCCTTGACGATTACCGCCGCGCCTATTCTCTCTATGACCGTTTTCAATCCAAGAACGTATCACATTGGGCCCATGATGTGGAATGGCAAGACAGCAGCCATACCTTCCGTTACTGGACCGACACGCCATCAGGTCCGCGACATTACAAATATGATGCCGACCACCAAACACGGGAAGAAGTAGCCGCCCCAAAGCGAGAGGAGCGCAAGCCACCGTTTGGAAGAATAAAGCGACGTCACTGGATGGAAGTAGATGAAGAGAAAGACGCACGTCCTGTGGTATCACCCGACGGAAAGAAAGAAGCCTATATAGAAGGACACAATGTGGTGCTTCACACTGTGGGTAAGCCCTATTCAGAAAAGCGCACCCTCAGTCAAGACGGAACGATCGGAGACTACTATTCCAACCGAATCTACTGGTCACCCGACAGCCGCTACTTGTTTGTCTGCAAGCGCCGTCCGGTGGAAAAACGCTACGCATATTATGTAGAATCCTCTCCCAAAGACCAGTTGCAACCCCTCCTCCACCAGCAAGAGTACGCCAAGCCCGGCGATGCTCTCCCCTTCAAGACCCCAGTGATCTTCGATACCCAAACAGGAAAGCAACTCATCGGCAGCACAGCGTTATGCCACCATCAATATGAGTTAGGCACCTTCGAATGGTCATCCGACAGCAAGGAAGTGACCATGGAATACAATGAACGAGGCCATCAGGTATACCGGATATTGGCGATGAATGCCACGACAGGAGCCATCCGTACCATTTTGGAGGAAACCTCATCCACATTTGTGAACTACAATCGTCATTTCCGCCATGATTTTTCTGATGGCAAACGGATGTTATGGCTGAGTGAGCGCGACAACTGGAGCCATCTCTACCTCTATGACAAGACGACAGGGAAAGTTCTCCGCCAAGTGACCCGAGGATCGTGGTGCGTCCGTGAGGTTCAGCATGTGGATGAGACATCCGGTGAGATCTATTTTTCAGCCAGCGGAGTCAATTCTCAAGAAGACCCCTATTTCGTGCACTACTACCGTATCGGCATCGACGGAAAGGACATGCGCTGTCTGACACCCGCAGCCGCCCATCATGAAGCCCGTTTTTCATCCGACTACCGCTATCTTGTAGACACCTACTCCACCGTCTCCACCCCTCCAGTGACAGAGTTGCGGGATGCGCGCAGCGGTGAATGCCTTGCCACGATAGAGACCGCCGATCTCACCAGCCTCAAAGCCAATGGCTGGCAAGCCCCCGAAGTGTTTGTCGCCAAGGGCCGCGACGGCAAGACCGATATGTGGGGTATCATCCAGCGCCCCACGAATTTCGACCCCTCCCGCCGTTATCCCATCATCGAATATATCTATGCCGGTCCAGGCAGTGCCTACGTGCCCAAAAGTTTTACCCCCTATAATTGGAACATGGCCCCATTGTCAGAGTTGGGCTTCATCGTAGTCCAAGTCGACGCCATGGGCACCAGTTGGCGCGGTAAGCAATTTGAAGAAGTATGTTATAAGAATCTGAAAGATGCCGGTTTTCCCGACCGGATGGAATGGATCAAAGCCGCAGCGAGACGATATCCCTATATGGATATCAATCAAGTAGGCATTTTTGGCGCCTCTGCTGGCGGCCAAGAAAGCACGACCGCCGTTTTGCTGCATGGAGATTTCTATAAGGCCGCCTACAGTTCCTGCGGTTGCCACGACAACCGCATGGACAAGATCTGGTGGAACGAGCAATGGATGGGCTATCCCATCGACTCCTCCTATGTGGAGAGCAGCAATGTCTATCATGCCTCCAAATTATCTCGTCCCCTGATGCTTGTCGTAGGAGAACTGGATGACAATGTGGACCCCTCCAGCACCTATCAGTTGGTCGATGCCCTTATCCGTCACGACAAAGATTTCGAACTGGTAGTACTGCCCGGTGTAGGGCATACGATGGGAGAACGTTATGGCGAGCACAAGCGCTTCGACTTTTTTGTCAAGCATCTGTTGGGCGTGTCACCACCCTCATGGGAAGAAATCCGGAAAAGATGAGCCCACATCCAGCTCACATTGCTAAAAAAGTGCAAAAATGTTGCATGATTGGCACATAATATGTACATTTGTGGTCAAATAGCCGATGGCCTTGAGCCAAATGAGGATCACTTAGCGAGCCACTATTATCAAGAAGATACGTCGCATCATCAACACCGTGCTGTGGCTTCTGTTGGGCATCATAGCACTGTTTTTTGTACTGCTGAACACCCCAGCCGTACAAAAATACATTGGTGGTCAGGCATCCAAGGTATTGAGTGAAAAATTCGGCACGAAGGTAGAGGTCGGCCGGATTGATGTAGGTATTCTCAACAGAATCATTGTCGACGACCTCATCATATACGACCAAAGCGGAACGAAGATGTTGGGTGCCTCCCGTCTTTCCGCTCATTTTGAGTTATCCCCTTTGCTACAAGGAAAGATCGCCCTTACATCCGCCCAACTATTTGGTCTCAAAGCCACGCTCTATCAAAAAGACGGCACGACACCCCCCAACTACCAGTTTTTGCTTGATTCCCTTGCCTCTAAGGACACCACTTCGACAAAGCCCTTGGATCTGCGTATCACCTCACTTGTCGTCCGCCATGGTGATATCCGCTACGACCGTCTCGACACTCCGTCAAGAACAGGCCAACTTCATCCCCATCACCTTCACTTAACCGACCTCAGCGGTCATGTGATGCTCAACC
>CADCQC010000011.1 GCA_902803455.1 uncultured Prevotellaceae bacterium | reverse complement strand
TGCTCCGCACCACCGAGCAGCGCGACGGAGTGGAACAGCTCATCGTCATTGAAGGCAGCGAGGAACATCCTGTGCACTACGTGAGACTGGAAAACCTCACCTTTGAGAATACCTGTTGGAATCGCCCCCTTCATAAGGGTCATGTGACGCTGCAAGGCGGTTTTCCCCTCATCGATGCCTATAAGTTGACGGAGAAGGAAGGCCTGCCATGGGATGCGGGATTGGAGAACCAAGCCTGGGTGGAGCGTCCTGTAGCAGCCGTCAGCGTGAGTCATGCCTCACATGTCGACTTCGAGGGTTGCAGGTTCATGCATCTCGGCGCGACGGCACTTGACTACACCGACGCCATCAACGACTGCACCGTCTCCCGATGCACTTTTGAACATATCGGCGGCACAGCCATCATGGGCGGTTCGTTTGCAGAAAGTCCACGCGAAGTACACCGTCCCTACAGTGACTTGGCCTCACGTTGCCAAGGGCTGCACATCGAAGACAACCTCATCACCGATGCCACGACCGAAGACTGGGGTGCGGTGGCCATCGGATTGGGTTATGTGCGCGACTGCACCATCCGTGCAAACAAGATCAGTCAGGTGAATTACTCCGGCATCTGCATCGGTTGGGGATGGACGCCCCACAACACCGGCATGGAGAATAATCACATCATCGGCAACAAGGTGAGCGAATATGCCCGCCAGCTCTATGATGCCGGAGGCATCTATACCTTGAGCAACCAGCCCCACTCCAGCATCCGTGACAACGAGATATGGAAGCCCTCCTCAGCGCCCTACGCCACCAACGACCGTGGTTTCCGCATCTACCTCGATGCCCGCACGGATGGTTTTACCATAGAGAACAACACCACGAAAGACCACGAAGAATCAGAAAGCCGTCCAATCCGCCGCGATGAGATCGGCGACAATCATCCCGGTCCACAAATCTACATCCATTAATCTCCAGCGATGAAACAGACCAACTACCACCTGTTTGACTTCATGGACTTCGATCCATCACTCCAGCATGATGAATGTCTATGGAAAGCCTACGCCCCCTCAGCCATCGAAGAGCGAGACGGAGATATCCGCCTCACGATTCCCTTCCAACGGCAGTTGCACCAAGAAGACATGGCGCCCGATACAGATACACCGCAGCAATCATACACGCTCGTTGTGCGCGCCTATGGGCCACGTATTCTCCGGTTGTTCATCACGATGACTGGCGATGAGATGCTGGAAGAGGATGAGATGCTTATGATGCAAGTGAAGTCTACCCCCCTGCATCTTGAAGGCACCGACATCATCGACACCCAAGGAATCAAGAGAGGCGTCATCGACCTGTCGGCACCTGTTCTCGATTATTGGAGCGATCTGTTGCCCCCTCCTCAACCAGCCCCCCATCTTACCTTCTATCCAGACGGTAATGAACAGAAACCCATCACCCTGAGTGATGATCATTTCTCCCCACCCCGCTATGATGCCCTGCCCATCGGCTATGTGAGCAAGGCATCAGGTGCAGACCCAGAGAGAGCCACCATCAGTTTCAAATGTAATGCCGACGAGTGTTTTGCCGGCACAGGCGAGCGTTTCCGCAAGATGGATCTCAGCGGCCAGACCTTCCAACTGAAGAACCAGGACGGTCAGGGAGTCAACAACCGCCGCTGCTATAAGAATATCCCCTTTTATCTGTCGAGCAGGCTCTATGGTGTCTTTTACCACACGAGCGACTATTGCAAACTCTCCTTGGCCGATCATTCCACCCGTTCGGTGCAGTTTCTCTGCGACCGTGCGACCCTTGATGTGTTTCTCATCGGCGGGAAGACACCCAGAGAGATACTATATGGTTACCGCCAACTGACCGGTTTTCCTTCGATGCCCCCTCTATGGTCGTTTGGCATCTGGATGAGTCGCATGACCTATTTTTCCGCCAATGAGGTGGAGGAGATTTGTGACCGCCTCCGGAAAGAGCACTATCCCTGTGACGTGATTCATCTCGACACCGGTTGGTTTCGCCAAGACTGGTTGTGTGAGTGGACCTTCCATCCAGACCGTTTTCCCGACCCTCCCGCATTCATCCGCCGTTTGTCGGATCAGGGATTTAAAGTATCCTTATGGCAATTGCCCTATGTGGCCCAAGGAGCGCAACAGTTGGAAGAGGCGCGTTCACACCACTATATCTGCCGTGTGATGAAAGAACAGTCTGGCGACGGCAGCAATTTCTCCGCCCTCGATTATGCGGGAACCATAGACTTCACCTATCCTGAGGCCACCCGTTGGTATAAGAACCTGCTTCGGAGGTTGCTGAAGATGGGAGTCAAATGCATTAAAACGGATTTTGGCGAGAACATCCACATGGATGCCGTCTATCACAGCTTGCCCCCGGAACGTCTCAACAACCTCTATGCACTCCTATATCAGAAGGCAGCCTACGAAGTGACCAAGGAAGAGACAGGCGACGGAATCGTATGGGCCCGCTCGGCGTGGGCCGGTTGTCAGCGTTATCCCCTCCATTGGGGCGGCGACAGTGCCAGCAGTTGGGACGGCATGGCCGGTTCATTGAAAGGAGGTCTGCATCTGGGTCTGAGCGGTTTCGCCTTCTGGAGTCACGACGTGCCAGGTTTCCATTCCCAACCCGACTTCATGAACTCCCCCGTTGACGAGCAAGTCTACGTCAGGTGGACACAATTTGGCGTGTTCACCTCCCATATGCGTTACCACGGCACGAGTAAGCGCGAGCCCTGGCATTACCCCTCCATCGCCCCTATCGTGAAGCGCTGGTGGCGACTCCGCTATCGCCTGATACCCTATATCATCAGTGAGAGTGAGCGAGCCATCCACAGTGGCGGTTCGCTGGTGGAAGCGCTGCTGACGCGTCATCCCCACGACCGTCAATGCTGGCATATCGATGATGAATACTATTTTGGTGAAGCATTCCTCGTCTGTCCGGTGATGAGCAGCACGGGCAAACGCGACATTTACCTGCCAGAAGGCCCATGGGTGAATTTCTTCACCGGCGAGACGCTAATCGGAGGCCGTTGGTATAAGGATGTGGCGACACCTTTGGAAGAGATGCCCGTATATGTAAGACCAGGAAGCCGGATAGCGATCTATCCCGACGACGTGGACAGCACTGATGAGATGGCACTGGATCATGCCATCATTCTTGAGATAACAAAAGACTTTAAAGGATACGCCCTATGAAATCACATTATATGCAAGGTCTTGACTGGATCATCCTTGCCATTTATTTCATTATTCTGTTGTCAATAGGCCTTTGGGCAAGTAGTAAGCGCAAGAAAGAGAGCAGCCTGTTTCTTGCCGAGCATTCACTCCGCTGGCATCACATCGGTTTCTCAATGTGGGGTACCAACGTGGGGCCCTCCATGTTGATCGCCAGTGCCAGTGCAGGATTCACCACAGGTATTGTGTCCGGCAACTATGCCTGGTATGCTTTCATTTTCATTGCTCTGCTGGCCTTTGTCTTTGCCCCACGCTATCTAGGAGCCCGTATCAGTACCTTGCCAGAGTTTATGGGGATGCGTTTCGGTCAATCCACTCGTAACATTCTCGCATGGTATACCATCGTCACCATCATCATCTCCTGGCTTGCCCTGACGCTTTTTGCCGGTGGTATCCTGATTCGCCAGGTGTTCGATATCCCCATGTGGCTCTCTGCCCTTATCCTGCTGTTGATTTCCGCATTCTTCACGATCATGGGAGGTCTGAAGGCCGTAGCCTATACCAATGTCTATCAAATGATCCTGTTGATCGTGGTTTCAGCCACGCTGGCCATCGTCGGCCTCAGTCATGTGGGCGGTATTGGTTCATTGATAGAGAAAGTGCGTTCA
>CADCQC010000010.1 GCA_902803455.1 uncultured Prevotellaceae bacterium | reverse complement strand
CGTTGATTTCCACTTTTAAGCTGGCCAAAGGTTTCAGTCCATATGCAGACGAAACCATGTAACTGATCAGTTTCACATTATCCTCAGGTGTTGTATGCTTCAGGACATCACTGACGATAAAAGGCAAATCATCTTGAGTCACGATTTCCTTTTTGTCCCCTAACTCTGTGATACGATCCGTCACTTTCGTCATTTGCTCAGGCGTAAGTTCCAGTCCCATTTTTTGCAAGTTAAGGGCCAAGTTAGCCTTCCCGCTGGTTTTTCCTAACGCATACTCCCTGCTTCTTCCAAACCGCTCAGGAACCAAGTCGTTGCAATAGAGATGGTCTTTGTTGTCTCCATCAGCATGCACCCCAGCTACTTGTGTGAAAACATTATCGCCTACGATCGGTTGATTGGGAGCGATAGCAATACCACTATATTCCTCAACGAGTCTGCTGATATCATTCAGTTTATCTTCCTTGATGTTTGTCTGAGCCTTGAACTGATCTTTTAAAATGACCTGTACACTGGCCAGCGGAGCATTTCCACATCTCTCACCCAACCCATTGACTGTGACGTGCAAGCCCTTCGCACCACACAACACAGCCGCCAAGGAATTAGATACGGCCAAATCATAATCATTATGGGCATGGAAATCGAAATGAACGAGTGGATATCTCTTTCTCATTTTCCGGAAGAACTCTATCACTTGCAGCGGATTGGTGATGCCGAGTGTATCCGGCAGCATAAACCGTTTGATGTTAGTATCCACGAGCACCTCCATCATATGATAAATATATTCCGGAGAGTCTGACATGCCACTGCTCCAATCCTCCAAATAAAGATTGACATCAATTCCCAACCTTTCAGCATACTCCAATGCTCTCAGAATATCACTGATATGTTGATCTGGAGTTTTGAAAAGCTGCTGTTGGCAATGTTTCAGCGATCCTTTTGCAAGTAGGTTGATACACTTACAGCCGCAATCATTGATCCAGTCAAGCGACAATTTGCCATCCACAAACCCCAGGACCTCCACTTTTTGCAGCATGCCGATATTGTCGGCATATCTGCAAATCATCTTCACGGCATCTTTCTCACCTTCTGACACTCTGGCCGAAGCCACCTCCAGCCGATCCACATTGATATCCGTCATCAGCATCCTTGCGATCATGAGTTTCTCGTGAGGCAAGAAAGACACGCCGCTCGTCTGTTCCCCATCGCGGAGCGTGCTATCCATAATTTCGATGAAGGGAGGAGTTTGGGGTATAGTATTCACTTGTTCTTGCGTTCCCATTCCTCTATCAATTCAGTATTCTGCGTCAGGAAATCGATATCATCAAGGCCGTTGAGCAGACAATGTTTTTTATATCCATTAATTTCAAAAAGTTCCCAATTACCAGTTTTTAAATTGGTGACCTTCTGTTGAGGTAAATCAACTTCCACCAATGTTTTGGGATCATCGAAAATACTTGTGAACAATTCACTCAAGAATTTTTCAGACACAACCACTGGCAGTACAAAATTATTCAGTTCATTGTTTTTGTGGATGTCAGCAAAGAAAGAGCTGATGACCACCCGGAATCCGTAACCGGCTATTGCCCATGCAGCATGTTCACGTGAAGAACCCGAACCAAAATTTTTTCCCGCCACCAAAATGCACCCGCCGTATTTGGGGTCATTAAGCACGAAATCCTCTTTTGGAGAGCCATCTTCATTGTATCTCCAGTCACAGAATAAGTGATCTCCAAATCCACTTTTATCTGTAGCTTTCAGAAATCTTGCCGGTACGATCTGGTCAGTGTCCACATTCTCTATGGGCAATGGAACACAAGTGCTTGTGATAATATTGAATTTTTGTTTCATAATGTTCGATCATTTAAAGGATTTCTCTTGGATCAGTTATGACACCGGTAACAGCAGCTGCTGCCGCTACGAGCGGACTTGCCAGGATTGTTCTCGCCCGAGGCCCTTGTCTTCCCTCAAAGTTACGATTGCTCGTAGATACGCAATATTTCCCCATCGGGACTTTATCGTCATTCATCGCCAGACAAGCAGAACAGCCAGGTTGACGGACGATGAATCCTGATTCCAGTAACAATTTGTCAATACCTTCAGCCCTTATCTG
>CADCQC010000009.1 GCA_902803455.1 uncultured Prevotellaceae bacterium | reverse complement strand
GACAAGACCATTTGTCGCGTCGAATTTGATGGAATACCCAAAATCGGATTCTGATGCTTTCCAACCTACTTCTTGTGTGGTACGGAAATCCTTGAGGGCTACCTGTGACCAGATATCCACATCACCGTCGGTAAGCTCGGGGGCGGGCTTGTCGGCAAGGAGCTTCCTTAACCAGCCGTTGGGCTGTTGTGAATGCCATGCGAGGGTATGTCCGTAGACGCTGAGCCCTGCCGCAGTGGCGGCATTCACATAGTTCTTCACAGTGGAGAAATTCATGTTGCCGTTACCGTCCACGCAACTCGCCATCTTCATGGCATTGCCTGCGACAGTCTCTGTGAAGTTCTTGTTGATCAGGTTCTTGAACAGTGGCTTGTTGAGATAGTCGCTGACGGTTGTTCCAGATCCAAGTTTGAAATTGGGATACTTGGCGTAGTCTATATATTCTTTGAGAGCATGGTATTCATCCAAATACCGGTAGTTATCGTCATTGGGTTTGCCCAACTCATATTTCTCCTGTGCCATGGCTGATGCCGACAGACAGGCTGCAAACAAAAAGAGGTAAATTTTTTTCATACGAATGATGGAATAGTTGTTTTATAGGTGATTGCCCGGGGGCATGATGTTGTTTATTTAAAGATATATTCTGTATAGTCACCGCCTCGTCCGTTCATGAGCAGGGTCTTCATGGCTTTGTCTGCTTTTGGGTTCGATACTCAATGGGAGTCAAGCCTGCCTGCTCACGGAAGTATTGTCCGAAAAACGATGAGTTGGGAAATCCTAAACGGTTGGATATTTCCTTCACGGTCAGGTTTGTGCTGCGCAACAGCTGGTAGCTGTCCTCCATCACGCTGTCGGTGATCCAGCGTGTGGGTGTCTTGCCACTCACCTTACGGCAGAGCGTAGAGAGATATTTCGATGTGATGCAGAGTCGGGCGGCATAGTAGCTCACTGGTCGCCGCTTCTGCTTCTCCTTTCTGAGCAACTCAAGAAATTGACTGAAAAGGACCTTGTTGCGATTGGTTGACGACACCTCACCATCAGTGAATGTATCCAAGATCATTTTCTCTTTCCGCAACAATTCCTCACAGATGATCAGCAGGAAGGTGCGCAAGAAGGAAAAGGCAAACTCTTGGAACAAAAACAACTCTTCACCCTTAAACAAGGCAAGACTCTGACTTTGCAAGGCTTTCGACCAGCGCAACGTGTCGATCACATAGATCTCACGTAGATACATGGCGCGGTTCCAGATGTCCACCTGGGGACCTAATACCGACTTCAGCACGCGGTCACTGATCAGCACTGCTACGGCATCAATGTCGGTGCTTACCATCATCGTCTGCAATAGTTTCTGAGCAGGTATCAGCAGCAGTTGCTCCTGATGCACCTTCACCTCCTGGTTGCCACCCACTTCAAGAAGTATGCGCCCACGACGGCAATGCACAATGGCGTTCCATTCCATCTTCAATGGTGACATGGAGGTGACCTTTACTACTTCCTGGATGTTGTCTACATACACCACTTCGTCACCTATCGCTGTCACGGTATTCTGACCTTCCAACAAAGAATTATTCTCTGCCATACGCCCCTTTATCGCATTTTGAGTGCAAAAATAAACATTTTAATCGGCAAACCGACGTCGTATTTTTCGCTGTAAATGTTTGTTTTCGCCCTGCATCCTTCTCGTGGTCATCCTCTCGGTTTCATATCGCCAGTTTTCACCTTCTCCGTATGCCAAAGTTCCGCTTTGGCCGTCATCCTCGCTGCCTCGCTGTTGCCGCGCCGCTTCCGCCTCGCCGTCAGCCGCTCCGTGCAATCAGTCGTTTAAGCTGGTCAGATATTGCCAGGCACGTAGGTATTTCCGAAGCCGATCCGCATCGTAATCTGATATTGTCTTCAAACGCCGGATATCCATATTATCCTCCAAGTCGGCAATCTTTACTTCCCTGCCAATCACATTTTCCGCTGCCCTGCGCACAAAGTCATCATAGTCTTCATTTTCGCTTCGCTTTGTCACAGACAATACAGCGTTGATAATTTCTTCAGGAAAGCCCTCACTCCGTAGATACGTTGGCGTTACTGAGGTATCCTCTATTGTGTCATGCAATAGTGCCACGATTTTTGCCCGTGGGTCTTTGCATCGCTCTGCTACACGGATCGGATGCATCACATAATCACGATCTGCCTTATCCTTTTGTCCCTTATGTGCACGGATAGCTATCTGCAATGCACGGTCATATAATTCGTTCCAGTTCAT
>CADCQC010000008.1 GCA_902803455.1 uncultured Prevotellaceae bacterium | reverse complement strand
GGCGGGCACGAGCGCAGAGGGGCTGACTGGATCTGCCATGAGATGTGGACCGACGACGGTGGCACCATCATCTATCATGGTGGCTATGCCGATGGTCCCGCCCTTGTGGGGAAATACGAACTGGCCAGCCAGCGTTACTGGGAGACTGCGCTTCCCGAGGACTACAACGCCTACGGACATTTCACCATGGACCACCAGCAAAACCTCTGCTGCGACGGCTATTTCAAGTTCCCCGACGACATCAAGGCGGTCAGGGAGAACAGCACCGACAACGGTCCCGACCCGCACAAGAAAGATGGCGAGTACATCTCACGCGTCGTTCCTCATTGGGAGGAGAGCCGACTGGAATGGATACCCCTATGCAAGCACCGCAGCGACTGGCTGGGACAAGACGCACACCCCCACCCCATCTACAGCCATGCCGGCGACACCATCTTTTTCAACAGCCGGAGCGGTAAATATGTCAAGGTGTACAAGATCTTGGTTTCATAATAGAATTCAACGGCATGGATCAGAGATCAAGGGGGATTATGGATCATGAGAACCGTCCCAGTGATCCACCAGTGATCCATAGAACCGTCCCGGTGATCCAGGGCTGAAAGCCTATCATGGTTGCGGACATTCAAGTTTTTGGCATTTATATCATTTCGTGAATATATGGCCATTGGTGATGTAAATGCCACGGGTTGGATAGTTGATGCGTCTGCCCTGCAAGTCATAATACACATCGGATGATTTAGGAATCATAACAGGACGGATAGCAGATGATTGGCAGTTCATGCGGGCGACGGAGAGGCCGAGGCCGGGATAATGGGTTAGCCAGATGAAGTCACGCCTTGGGTCGAGAGTGATTTTCGTGACCTCATCCATGGCGATGCCCGAGTTGTCGGTGTCGTAGATTGTCCATGCGTTTCCGTCATAGCAGACGATACCGACGTCACCAGCGGTGGCTATCCATAGACGGTTATCGGCATCCACCTGCATGTCCCAGAAACAGTCGCTGGGGAGCGGTGAGTTGTTGCGATTGTAGGTCGTCCATGAGTTTCCATCGAAACGTGTCAGTCCTAATCCGAATTCTGCCCCCATTTTGTCTGGATAGCGAGGGTCGCGGCAGTTCAGCCAAAGGACGTTGTTGTTGTCAACGGTCACCTGGCCTACGTAATCGGATGGGAGGGAGGAATTGGAGGTGGTGTAATTGTTCCATTTAGTTCCATCAAAACAGAACAGCCCACCTCCGAAGGTGCCGCACCAGAGGCGGTTGTTGCTGTCGAAGGCCATGCTTTGAACGGACTCAGATAAGATGGAATTGCTTTTGTTGTAGACTGTCCATATCTCACCGTTACGCAAAAAAAGGCCCTTGTTCGTGGCTATCCAAAGACGGTTCTTTCGGTCGAACTTGATGAGGCTGGCATCGGCTTCGCTAAACGGATAGTCGGTTCTCATGTAGGCTCTTTTGCCCGTTGCAGTGATTTCCACGAGGCAGGTGTCGGTGGTAAACCAAGGCCAGAGTAACCAGACTTTGCCATCTAGGCTGGGCTCGGTCTGAGCGATCTGCGACATGGGCTCAAACTTATAATCGTCCGTATCTATATTGTATTTCTGAAGGCCATAGAGCGATCCTACGTAGAAGTTGCCGCCTGCATCGAGACAACCACTGGAAAATGACATCGTATTATCATATAGCACATTGTCGATAAGGTTGACGCTTACCAATCCGTTGTCCGTGAGCTTTAGCAATCCCTCGAATCGCGAGCCTACATAGACATTGCCGCTGTCGGCGTCGATGGTCAGCAGGTAATCGTTAGTGACGTTTAACTGATAGGGATAGGCCATGAAGTTCGTACCATCATATTTGGTGATGCAGCATTCGCCCATCAACCACAGATTGCCTTTCTCATCGACAGTCAGGTCAGTAATATTCTTCTCTGGCAGAGCCGAATTGTCGGGCGTGTAGTGCGTGAAATCGTTGCCATCTAACTTGACGAGACCATTGTCGGTCGCTATCCACAGGCATCCGTCTTTGTCGGTTTCTATATTATTTACTTTTCCATAGGGAATATTGTAAGGCATTAAATCATTGGATGTGAAGACACAGAGATTACACCTATTCAAAGCATCGTAGCACGCTACCCATATACGTCCGTCGACATCGGCCCTAATCTTCTTGACATAGCAGAAGGGGCTAAGAAGATTGATATCGTAGATGGCTGTGCATATCTTTCCATTGAAAGCGTACAAATTTGCGATACTACCTACGAGCATCGTCCCGTCATCCTTGAAAAAGAAACCAGAAAAGTTCTGGTTAATGGGAAATCCTGCATTCTTCTTGTCGAATTTCTCAATGCCGTTGTCAGTCACATGTGCTAAACCATTGTACTCCGTGCCTACCCACAACTCACCGTTGTGCAACGCCATGTCGGTAATGGAATTGCCCGTCATACTCCCGTCAGCGCGTTTGAGCACTGTCTGCTGGCCGCTCTGCTTGTCAATCTTCACAATGCCTCCGCCCGACGTGCCCACATACAGAAAGTTCTGGTCATGGATGATTTTCATCACGAAGTTATTGCTCGAAATGTTACGCCAATCTGTCAGTTGGGCATGTGCCGTGATTGTGAGCACTGCAAACAACATGGTGATCATCGTCCTATTCATCATTATTTGATTAGAATCTTGGTATTACAAATTCAACGCAAAGCGCCGTGGTTGTCATAGCCACAGCCAACGCTCAGTTGCACAACGCTGCGCGATCGACCTGTGAGCGGAGTCATACAAATCTGCAAACGTGGTCGACAGCGATGTCGGAAAATCCGAAAGCCTCGGCCTTCGTCATCCGACCATTGGCGACCTCGGCAACGGTATCGACGAGTTGCATGCCCATCTGTTGGATGGTCTTCTCACCCCGTAGGACGGCACTAAGGTCAACGTCCATATTGTCTTCCATCATATGGAATGTCCGCTCGTTGGCCGTCACCTTCAGCACAGGGGCAATGGCATTGCCCGTCGGTGTTCCGCGGCCAGTGGTGAATACGACCATCTGACATCCGGAAGCCACCATCGAGGTGACCGATGCGATGTCGAATCCGGCGGTGTCCATCACCACGGCTCCCTTCTCTGAGGGTCGTACTGCCTGTGGAAGCACCTCACGGATAGGACGCGTACCGCCTTTTCTGATACATCCGAGGCTTTTCTCCTCAAGTGTGGAAAGTCCGCCGCCCTTGTTGCCTGGCGTAGGCTGTCCTGCTCGGCAGTCCTGCCCTGCTGCGGAGAGATGTGCCTCATATTCGCGG
>CADCQC010000007.1 GCA_902803455.1 uncultured Prevotellaceae bacterium | reverse complement strand
TGCACACCTCTCTTATGATCAGAGAAATCTGTGTCTCTTATGATTAAAGAAATCTGTTTTGTTAAACAGCATCTTCAGGGCTGGCCCCATTAGGAGCCTCACCAAAGATACCCAGATCCTTCGAGCCGATGGTGTAATCATTCTCCCCTTCACCAGAAGCAGCGAGGATGGTTTGTGTGGTCATTACCTTCACTTTGACGGAAGGTGCAAAATAAATCTTTTTCATCGTAGGTTCTTATAATTGATGTTATTTCACAAACTTTTGTCCATTCATAATATAGATGCCCTTTTGCGGCACGCTGTTGAGTTGGCGACCCTGTAAGTCATAGATCCTGCCCCTTGTGTTGTTGTCAGCATTGATGGTAGTGATGCCGTCAAGACCGTTGAAGGTCATGACAATATTTGACGAAGGATCCGCCCCGTTGAGGTCGAAGAAGGCACGCATACCCTTCATGGTACCAGCCTGTCCGATATAGCTGAACTTATTGGCAGCGGTGAGGATGAAGATATTCTCGTCGGCCGCAGCAAAGTCGTATGGACTATAGACACCCACCATCTTGCAGTTACCGGCACTGACCATGATAGGCTCCTTAGCGCCGATAGTCACGTCATAGAATATGGGATTCACCACATCAGCATCAACCTTGATGACATACGGTTTACCAGCCTCCATGGCAGTCACCTGAGTAAAGGTGATATCCTGACTATTGGCAACATCATCAAATGTAGCCCCAGAAAGTTCCATGACGACTGCGCCATTGAAAGGCTCAGCAGCCAAGACATTCTCAGATACTTCGAATGGCAGGCAGAAGGTGTTCCAGATACCACCCTTAAGGGTGCGAATGGTAGACACCTCATTGAAGAAGGCACCCTCTGCAGGAATCTCATTCTCCAGGTTCTCATCCAAGAGCAGGGATTTTGTTAATTCAACTTTGCTCTCCTGTCCGAAGCCACCCATGGTATTGGCGCTGCGGATGGTCAGTTCATCACCATCACCGATTTCGATAGGATAACTGTTTCCGTCCTCGACGACAGCCACGAACTCACCATTCTTGAAGACGGCATAAGCGATGGCACCCTCCACAGGTTCCCAAGTGACCACACCATCCTTATAGGATGCATTGGGCGCATCTTTCTGTATGGTAAGACTGGCAGGATCCCAGTTGGTAAACATCTTGTCGTAGGCATAAGCGTCAGCCTGTTCTGCAGTCAGGATAGTCTCGAATTGACCTTTATACGAAGTGATGATATTGGAAGCAGGTGTAATGTTATCTCCTGCCGCATTCTTTGTGCCATACTCACCAAACACTTTCGGGTCTCTAGTATTCATACCCTTCTCTATCCATCGTGAACTGATGAGTGTATTAGCAGCATTGTCATCGAGGGTAGTGTTCAGGTATACGGCGATAGGATCATTCTGCCATGTACGTCCGAAGTTCCAGTCACCCTGTCCATTTGCGAGGTCAACCACCTTACAGTTGTCGAACACATAACCGAAGTCGGTTGTAGTAGTCGGTGCACAGATGGTACGTCCACCCGTTAAGTTTTTAGAGCGTGGCTCCAATGAGAGCGTCGTGTTCTGGAAACGCACATCACCACCACCACAGAGGAAGTCGACAGTACCATGTACATCACAGTCCTCCCAGTATGACTGCTTGGTATTCTGACTATAATAGGTGTCCTGATAGGACAGCATGGTCACATACTTGAAGATAGCACGGTCACCTCTATCCTGGAAGCAAACGGCACGCCCTGCATCCCCAGCAGCGTAATAGTCAAGTCCGTTCTTCAGCGTGATATCCTGAATATACAGATTCTGTCCGGAGTTGAGCAGGGTAGCGGTTGTACCAATACCTTCCTCTGTATAATGAGGAGCATTCTTGATAATGGTCTTCTCCATTGACTGTCCGATGAGCGAGATATTATGTCCGCTGATAGCGGTCAGTGTGGTGAAGCCCAGATCGTAAGTGCCATCAGGCAAGAAGATGTAGGAGCGTTCAGCATTCTTGTCGCTGTTGACACCATTGACAATATCGATGACCTCAAGGAGGCTCTCTGCGCTACCTGGTGAGACAAAATACCAGTTGCCTTGATTGGCATAATTTATCTGGTTACAGTTGACGATACGGATGCTGTGGATATAAATCTCTCCACTTGATTCCACATCAATATAGAGTTTGCCTTCCTCACCTTCATATTGGACAGTGCTGATCTCGCCATCACCCTCAGAGACAGCATTGATGCGTTTGATCTCTGTGCCGTCAGCCTTTTTGAACACGAGTTCTGCTGTTTTATCTCCATATTTGCAGGTAGCCAGTGAGATATTGGCTTTCTTGCCCACAAGCAGTTCGATGCGGTCATTGTTATGGAAAGCCCATCCGTGCTGCACATCATGCCAATAACCCGTACCGACAGAGGCGAAAGCCTCATGGTCCTCCGGATAGAAAAGGTTGCTTGTCAGATCGAAATCATACTTCTTGAAGTCGCTGGGTTCCTCAATCTCCGTTGCGTAGGCATAGAGGCTAAGATCCTTGGTCACGATATCAGCGGTAGTATATTTCTGTCCACCTGACGCTTTGACAAACCATCCACGCACCTTATAACCTTCCATGGCAGTAGCTGTAGTATAGTCAATACTGAAAGCACCGATGGCAGCATCCTTCTCCACGGCCTGCGTGCCCATGATGGTATTGTCAGTATCGTAATATGTCAGTATGAAGTCAGGTTTCTGGACGAAGTGCACCACATAGTCGACAGCAACTGTTCCTAAGCTGACAGGGATGGTGACATCACATTGGGTGTTGTTGCCAGCGTAAGTGATTTCCCCGATTTCTCCAGTGATGGCTGTCACGTTGGAGAGAGGATTGGATGCAGAAATCATCTCTTCGGCCTTCGATATCTCGATGGTTCCCTCATATCCTTCAAAGACATTATCAGCCACATAATCCACACCGTTGGCAGAAAATCCGCCGAGGATGGGCACCTCTAACTCCTGTCCGTTGAGCAATCCTTTAATCACGATGTCGCAGAATCCTATCTGCTTCCCATTCTGGAGGCTATGGATATTGATCTGCAATCCGCAAGTGCCTTCAGCAGGTGTTGCCCCTTCCACATTATAACTGAGGGTGCTGTATTTCAGACCCTCTTCATCACTGTTGGCTGGATTTGTTCCACTATTACGATTGGGCTTCACACTTTTTGCAAGTTCCACGGTTGAACCGTCAGGATTGATCCATGCGACATCAATCAAACCATTATCCGTACCATAACGGGTAGTTTTGAATTCCACGCTGACCGGTGTGAAAGTCAAGCCATAATTCGGTTGGATAAGGAATTTGACCGCATTGTCAGCAGTTGCATTATTGATTCTTTCTACAGGGTCGAAATAGGTCTGATTAAGTCCAGAGCCGTTTGACAAGCCCTTCAAAGTCAGTTTTTCACCATAGGTCACCTTGCTGGAGAGGAAATAGTCAGCAGCATCACCAAAGTTAGCAGTCTGTCCCTCTGTTCCGAGATCAAACGGGAAAGTGGCGACAGTCTCTACATTCTCCAAAACCTCCTTTTCCTCCTGTGCTTTTTGAACGACAGAGATTGAGAGGAAATAGTTATTGTCGTTGGTAGATGTGATGGCCACATACCCTTGAGCCACGTCACCGTTTTTGGCTTGATAGGTGGTCGACGGGTTGGAATTGGTGTTTGTGATTTCCTCTGTTGAACTGCCGATGGTGTAGTAGGAATAGCTTGGGAATCCGAATACCGTTACGATATCTTCCGTACTCTTTACCGGCACTTTAAACACTGCACCTTTTCTCACCTGGATATTTTTACCGTTATTGCGGAACTGTACTCCATTGGCAGCCACCATCATGACCAGTCCATTGTTCTCAATAGCATCAACACCTCCTTCTGTGGTGGATGTTGATAACGCCATCGTCTGGTTCATTACAGTACTGTTGGAGTAGTCCCATGTTCCAATCACATCCTTTGCCGGCATTTTGGCTATCTCGACAGTGACACAATAAATATAATTATTGCCGGCGGTAGCCGTCACCTCGACAAATCCCTGTTTCACCTCTGCTGCGGTGGCAGTGTGAGCGACGACCTCAGAAACATTCTCTTCTCCACCCACAGCGAAATGACTATAGCCGGGGAATCCCTCCACAGTGACGACGTCTTTGGTAGAGAATACTGGCACCTGAAGGACGGTTCCAGGATTCATCTGAGCGTTATCGCGTCCTACGCAATAGAGTTTTCCGTTTTTGGCATCCACATGCATAACGATATCAGACACGTCAGATTCGATATCAGCCTCTACACCTTGGTAGTTGGTATTTGTTCGAATACCTTGAGGGATGTCGTTCTTGAAATCCCATTTAGCTGTCACCGGATCAGCATTCACTACAAGAGCGGCCATGAGCATCAGGCACAATACTCCCAGTTTCATTGATAAAAGTTTTCTCATAAGCTAAAAGTTATTGGTTAAAAATAGATTGTAATCACATGAGTAAATCACTTGCTGACACTTCAGCAACAAAGTAATAGAATGATGATATAAGTAGTCATTTAATGATGCAAATATAAAAAAAAAATCCGTTTTAGGAATCTTAGCATCCGTTAAAATATACTAACAGACAAATATCTATCAACTAATTGTCAACAATCTCCAAAACATAGGCCACCCCCTCTTCCACACGGAAGCGCACGTCGTATTTTCCATAAGGCATTCCATAGATTCTGGCCGGGTCATGGTGATAATGCGGTCTTGGGTCAAGAGCCAACAACTGTCTCAGCACCTGTCGCTCATCAGATGACAATCGGCATACCACTTCATCAGGCAAATCCACCTGCAACTGCTTCCACGGATGTTGATCCACAAATCCGCTTCTGGCGTTCGGATGGCAGTCTGCGTATGTAACATAGGGTTTGATGTCTATGATGGGCGTGCCGTCAATGAGATCTGCCCCCTCGACTACAATGACCGTTCCACGTTTTTCATCGTTCTTGATTTCCACTACCCTCACAGACGATAATCCGATGGGGTTGGGTCTGAAAGGAGACCTGGTAGCAAAGACCCCCATCTGCTTGTTTCCCCCCATCAGAGGCGGTCTGACAGTTGGGGTGACCTCCGTATCTGGATTGGCAGAAAACAGCCACAGCAGCCAGATATAGTCGAAGCCCTCCAATCCACGGATGAAATCAGGATGCCGGAAAGAAGGTGTAAAGATGATCTCCCCTCTCAATCCCTCCACGATACCACTCTGTCGGGGTGTGCCAAACTTGGATGTCAACGGTGAGTGAAAGACGGCGATAGGTTGAACATTCATAGCAGTGATCGTTTGAAAATGACATCCGTCTTTCCTTAGAATCAAACGGTCTCGTAGAATGCGATAGCCAAAAACGTAAAGACACTGCCCACCAATGCTATCAATGGTACAAAGGTATGCTTCAGGTCTTTCGGCTTTTGGATTTTTGCAATCCACATCAGCAGATAATAGAATGCCAAGGCTCCACAACAACCGATGATCATTCCTGTGAAGAGGTCACCAGGATAATGCAAGCCCAGATACATTCTGGAATAGCAGATGAGGATGGCCCATAACACCAAAGCCAATGAGAGCCACCACTTTCGGAAAAGAATAATGACAAAGGCCGCCAATCCCCATGAATTGGCCGCATGTGCAGAAGGAAAGCTATAGTTTCCCCCTCTGTATCCATCCACGATATGTATGGTATCAGAGATCGGGTTGTCGAGATTGCTTGGCCTGAGTCTGGCCACCGCAGGTCTGATTACATGAGATGATAGCTGATCGCAGAAGACAATGATTAAGATGACCACTCCTAACCACATCAGCGTCGTCTTCCATGAATAATTTCTCACGATGACATATAAGATACTGGCATAGAATACTCCCCACACAAATGTGGATGAGTATAACGACATAAACACATCCCAAAATGGACTGTGATGAGCGTTAATGCTAAGCAACAACTGCGTATCAGCATCCTTCAGTTGTTGAAGCCAAGTATTCAGTAACAGATGTGTCATGGATTGGGTGGCAAAATTAACGCTTTCAGATGAGAAATCCAAAAAATGTATCGACAATTTTCGTTTTCCGTTTTTTTTGTTATCTTTGCGCTGAAAAGCCGTTTATCGGTCTATTACCCACCATCAACCGTTATAAAAATGTTTGGATTAGGCACACAAGAGATTCTCATCATCGCACTCATTGTCCTTTTGCTGTTTGGAGGAAAGAAAATTCCCGAACTGATGAAAGGTCTTGGGAAAGGAGTGAAAAGTTTCAAGGAAGGCATGAACAGTCTTGACGATGATGATCAGTCGGAAGGCAAAAACTCGTCGTCGGACACCGGCAGTGAGATGCGCAAATGATGAAGAATGACACCGGCACGTTCTGGGAACATCTCGATGAACTGAGAAGCCGGATCATCAAGATGCTGGTAGTGACGAGCATCCTTGCCGTTGTTGCCTTCATTCTGAAAAAGCCTCTATTTGACATCGTGCTTGCACCCAGCCACAGTGATTTTGTCAGTTACCGTCTGCTGGGCATCGCACCATTTAAGATCAGCCTGATGAACACCGGACTGACAGAGCAGCTGATGATCCACATGAAGACGGCGCTCTATTGCGGTCTGTTGTTGGCCTCTCCATACGTGCTCTACCAACTTTTCGGTTTCATCACGCCCGCCCTCTACGACAACGAGAAGCACCATGCGGTAAAAGTCGTTTCCGCTGCCTATCTGATGTTCCTCATCGGCACAGCCGTCAACTACTTCCTGATTTTTCCTCTTACGGTGCGTTTTCTCGGCACCTATCAGGTGAGTACCGAAGTGGCCAACATGCTGACCATCCAGTCGTATGCAGACACACTCATCTCTATGAGCCTGGTCATCGGCGTGGTATTTGAACTTCCCGTCGTGAGTTGGCTGCTCGCTCTTCTGGGCATTCTCCATTGGGAAGTGATGGCGCGCTACCGCAAACATGCCTTTGTGACGATCCTCATCATCTCCGCTATCATCACCCCGACGACCGATGCGTTCACCCTGTTTGTGGTGGCGCTCCCTGTTTGGTTACTCTACGAAGCCAGCATTCTGATTGTCAGAATGACAAGGCGACAAGATTCATCAACCCCCAAAACCATTTAGATATGAGAAACCACCTATTAAGAATCACCCTCTTCGTCTTTTTGTTGATCATGGGACTGCACATCCAAGCTCAGGACGTGCGCAATAGCCAAAATGCCCAAGTAGGTAAGATAGAGAGCAACGGCACCGTGCGTGACGGCAACAACAAGCAGATTGGGAAGATAGAAAGCGACGGCACAATCCGCGACAGTAACAACC
>CADCQC010000006.1 GCA_902803455.1 uncultured Prevotellaceae bacterium | reverse complement strand
TTGCGGATACCGAAATGGCGTCTCAGATAACTCTCGAGCATCTCTTTGGCCCGAGTCTCGTCCACCTGCTCTTCCTTGCCGAAAAGGGCAAATAGACTGATAAAACTGGAAAGTATGACGTCTGTCATTTATTGAACAATTTCTATGAAAATGAATAATTAGCGAACCGCCTCTGGATGAAGGCGTCAGCGTCAAATCGCTGATGATAATATTTTTTTCTTGATCGTCAGGACATTTTTATCCGCTACCCTCTCGTAGTTGATGCTGTCCATGATATTTCTGACCAGATGGATCCCCAGTCCTCCTATCTGTCGTTCCTCCGCCGACAAGGTGGTGTCAATTTCCGTTTGAGCTGTGGGGTCGAATGGTATTCCTTGGTCAGTGATGATGAATTTCAAATATTTGCTGTTGACCACCGCCTCTATCTGCACATCACCTTTCGTGCCGTCCGGATATGCATAGTCCATGACGTTGACCACCACCTCCTCGACCGCCAGACAGATACTCATGGTAGTATTGACATCAAGATCTAACAACTCACAGATCTCATTGGTGAAAGCTGACAGTTGCGGTATCTCCTCCACATCATTGGAGAGCGTGATGCTTCTCTGCAGATGTATGTCCTTTTCTTGCTGCTTGGTGTATTGGATGGCGAGCATCGTCAGGTCATCGCTCTGTTCCGCCTCCCCCACGAAGAGATGCACCGCCTGATCCATCTGTTCGATCAGCGTCATCGGCTTCCGATCCACTTGTTTTGCCACGAGGAGGATACGGTCATCCTGGAACAGGTCATGATCCACATTCTCCGCTTCTGTCAGTCCATCGGTATAAAGGAAGATGGTGGTCATCGGCTGGATGACGGTCTCCTGTGTGGTGAACTTAAAATCTGCCATGATGCCACAAGGCAGATTAGGATCACATTCCAGCATATGGACACCCAAGTCAGAGATCAGTATCGGTGAATCGTGTCCTGCATTGCTATACCGCATTCTTCCTGTGGGCAGGTCGATCACCCCAATGAAGAGTGTTACAAACATATTGGAATCGTTGTCCTCCACCATCAAGTTGTTGATACCGGCCAGGATTCTTCCCGGATTGCTCTCATGTGCCGAAGCCGTACGGAACAAGGCTCTTGTGACGACCATGACCAATGATGCAGGAATTCCCTTTCCCGACACATCTCCGACACAGAAGAAGAGTTTCTCGTCACGAATGTGGTAGTCGTAGAGATCACCTCCCACCTCTTTTGCCGGTGTCACCTGTGCAAAGATATCGATATCGTTACGGTCGGGGAATGCCGGAAACGTTTTAGGAAGCATCGCCATCTGTATGTTGCGGGCGATATGCAGTTCTCCCTCCAGCCGACCTTTTTCCTCATTGACGGCCTTGATCTGCTCCATCTGTTTGACAAGTGACAGCTGCATGGTCTTAAAAGAGTTATGCAGTCTCAACATCTCGTCTTTAGACTTGATTTGGGGAAGTTCTGTCTCAATGTTACCCTTGGCGATCTCATCGGCGGAATCAGCGAAGCGTGTCAAGGGTTTCGTGACGCGACGGATGAAAGAACGACAAACCAACGCCACAATGACAAGCCCTATGAGCAAAATGACAGCAAACGCCTTGATGAACGAATTGACCGGTCGGAGGATCTTACTCAAGGGCATGGTGACGCACATCGTCCATTCTGTATGTTCAACAGGAGCGGTAAACATGAAGTATGTTTTGCCTTTACTATCCTCGAAAGAATCCATATATTCACTACCCAAAGCCAATTTCTGAACCAATAGCGTGTCTTCTATACCAAAGGCTCTTTTTATGTAATCGGAGAGTGTCTCTTTCTGCACCATATCTCTGTCAGGATGGACAACAAAGCCCCCCTTTTTAGTCACAATAAAACTAAGGACATCTTTATTATTAAAAGGCAGAAAATCATATTCGATGAAATTGCCAATCGAATCCGCCATATTAGCGATCCAGTCAATTGCAATATCTGCCGTCTGGATGGCATAGATCTCTCCTTTGCTGTTTTTCAAGGGCAACGAGTAAGTGGTCATTAGGATTTCTCCTCCTCCCATATCAACGTATGGTTCCGTCCATACTCCCTTTTTCTCTTTGATGGGTTTGGTATACCATTCTTTCTGCAAATAGTTGTAGGAAGGATTGTTCAACATTTTTTTCTTGATTCCCGTACTGTCGCGATAGGTATAAGGAGCAAAGGGTATTCCCTTCATGGGTTCGTAATCAGGGTTTAGCGCGACAGTAGCGCCCACAATTGTCGGATTCAGTTTCAGCAAGTGCTCAGAGGCAAAGAACGCCATGTCTTTATTGCCTGCACTCTCCATTGCCTCCGGAATGTTGTTGGTCAAGGCGATCTCCACTTTGGAGAAGACATTATTGATTCTCTCATTTGAGATTTCCAAGGCAGATTGGAAGAACGCAGCAAGCATGGCAGCCCCCACAGCCCATATGATCGTCAAGATCAGCCCCGTCAGCAACGTGAACACCACGGTGACGGCCAGCACGACCCTCCATGTCAGGCGGAAAGCGATATGACGGGAAAAATTAAAAATGCGAGGCAGTTTCATACATACCAACTAAAACCATGCAAATATATGAAATAATCCCGACAAACCATCTTTCGAATCAAGTTTTTTATTAACTTTGCTTTTATAAAACACCTATAAGCATACAGGTGATTCAACCAAACCTATAAGAACATATGAAAGAACAAGTATTACAAGCCATGCGCAATGCAGGCAAGCCCATCTCAGCTGGGGAAGTGACCAAGATATTGGGTGCCGACCGTAAAGAAGTTGACAAGGCTTTTGCCGAACTGAAGAAGGAGGGTGCCATCGTGTCTCCCGTACGCTGCAAGTGGGAGCCTGCCAAGTAGGCATCTCTATTCCTGCGATGTCCCTATCCTGCAGAAAAGCGGTCCCCACTCATAGCTGCCAGGTTTCAATGTGATCACGGTGCCTTGTGGAGCCTTCATTCTGACCACGCCCGGTGCCACCTCACCGATGACCTGATAGTCATTCCATCCCAATGTGCTGAGGCAGGCAAAAGCAGTCGCTCCTCCCTCAAAGACCAATTCGGCAGGCTGATGGATATCCATCAGCGCGCGCACGGCCACCGCCACCGCCCCCCGCAAGCGCTTGGCCACCTCATGTCCTGTGAGGTGGTGATGTGGTATAGTCAATATCAGAGCATGCCTGTCAGTATAGCAAACCTTGAGTTCCTGTATCCACGAAGTGACAGGAACGGTGTTATCGTATACCTCCACGGGCATGGATGCGATGTTGATGCCTAAATGAAGCGGTCGACTCTGCGTACTGCCACACACTATCAGGATATCATCCAGACAGATTCCCTCAAAAGGCCTGCGATTCTGACGGACAAAACCCATGTGATGAATCCATGCCGTCCAAAGGTCCGCCCCTCCGGCAGGCAAGGTATCATCCGACAGCCCCTCAACCACTTTCATGAGCTCTTCTTCGCTGCCGGCATCCGGCATGAGGATATTCATTTCCGCAGCCTGCGGGAAGCGTTCTGTCATGACAGCTGAGAAAGCAGGAAATTCCGGATCGGAAGCGAAGTCGGTCTCATTGATCGGTTTTCCGTCAATCTCATAAATACCTTGACGGATGACACGTTTTTTTGAAGGATTAGCCGGCACGAAAACAGCCCGGTTGTAACAAGTCAGGGAGAGCAATGCCGACAATTCCGCCATCACATGTCCCCGCAAGGCAGAGTCTGTTTTCTTAAACAATCTGACAGGCCTTGACATTTTTTTCCTTTGTAACCACCCCTCCAGACGCTCTGCCAACTGTCTTGAAAAAGCCTCCGCCTCCAGCTGCGTCATCGATCTGGTGTCGGTGGCGATGACCAGTACATCACACGACGGCAGATGTGTCTCCACCTCTGTCTGCAACCGTGTCTGCAACCCATGAGCACAGGCGATGCCCGCTATCTCCGCTGCACCGGTAATATCATCCGCTATGACGACAATCATCTGCTGCGCCGTCTGTTGATCGCCATTTTGGTGGCATAGTCTATCGACAGCAGCAAGGCGTCATCACTGGCAATGCCCTTCCCTGCCACATCGAAAGCCGTACCGTGGTCTACCGACACCCTGATAATGGGTAAGCCGAGGGTGATATTCACCCCCTTGACGCTGTCCATGCGTCCTGTCTCCTTGTTCCAATTAAATCCCACGACCTTGAAGGGGATGTGTCCCTGATCATGATACATGGCAACACATCCGTCGAACTGTCCGCATTTGGCTTTTGCGAAAAGAGAGTCAGGCGGCACCGGCCCTTCCACATCAAATCCCCGCCGCCTCAGTTCCTCCACAGCAGGGATGATCTCCAGTGCCTCCTCGTTGCCGAAAAGGCCATTGTCGCTGGAGTGAGGATTAAGACCAGCGATTCCGATGCGCGGTTGGGCAATGCCAAACTGTCGGCAAGCATCGTCGATCAGTTCGGTCACCTCGATAATCCGCGCTTTCTTCACCAGGTCACAAGCTTTCCGCAACGGGACATGCGTGGAGACATGGATGACCCGCAAGAACTCATCCGCCAGCAGCATGGCATACTTCTTTGTATGGGTAAACGTGGCATACATCTCCGTGTGTCCGTCGAAATGATGTCCCGCCAGGTTGAGCGCCTCTTTATTGAGCGGTGCGGTCACCGTACCATCCACCTCATTCTCCATGGCCAGGTCGATAGCCTTTTTGATGAAGAGGAAGGCAGCATGGCCACACTGTGCAGACACTTGGCCGAAGGCGAACGTGTCAAGGTCCACACAATCGATATCATAGACGTCGATGGTGCCAAACTCAAAGCGCGCATCAGCGACCGTCTGCACAGCTCTCACGTTGAGTGTCAGTCCCAACAGTCCGACCACCTTCCGGATGATTTTCGCATCCCCCGTGACGATCGGCCGGCATTTCTCGTATGTTGAAGGGCGACTCAAAGCCCTTGTGACGATCTCCGGTCCGATTCCAGCCGGGTCGCCCATAGTGATGGCAAGTATAGGTTTATTTTCCATTTTCAGAATTGTTTTTCTTTTGTTCCCAATATCCATAAATCGTCAGTTCCTTGTCTGCCAAGGGTGTTTTGAACAAGAAACTGGCCGCATAGCCCACGATGAGCACGATGAGATGGCTGTAGACGCCCAACATATACTTATGGTGCGCAAAATTCCAGTCACCCAGGTCGAGCAAGATTTCTTTTGTCCCATCTCCCTGCAGATCTACTTTCGTGGAAGTGAGGACAGCATACGCCGTGAAGATCACCGCTGCGGCGATGCCCACATACAGCCCCTGTTTGTTGGCTCTCCGGCTGAACAGTCCCAACATGAAGATGCCCACGATCCCGGCGGAGAAGATGGCATAGAGCGAGAACAAAGCACCCAATACGCCCTCCCCACCCCATGAGATATAGAGGCAGGCGACGCCCAGGGCCGCAGCCCCTGCCACAACGACCATCCATTTACCGAACCTGAATTGCTGTTTATCGGTACTGCCGGGCTTGAACCGGGCATAATAGTCTTGCACAGCAATGGCAGAGATACAGTTGAGGTCAGAATCCAGACTGGAGATGGCCGCTGCCGCCAGTGCCGCGATGATCAGTCCGCGGATACCTACCGGCAACTCATGGCCAATGAAATAAGGAAACACCTCATCGGCTTTGATGCCCTCAGGCAACACGGGTGCTCCCTCCATATGATAGAAAGCGAAGAGACATGTGCCGATAAACATGAACAAAGCCCAGACCGGCACGCTCATCAGTACACCGATGAAAGCCGCCTTCTTGGCCTCGCGGTCGCTGCGGGCCGCCAGATACCGCTGAACGATCGTCTGGTCAGTACCATATTTCTGCAGGGCATAGAAGATACCATTCAACATCATAACCAGGAAGGTGAGTTGCGTGAAGTCGCAGTCATAGGGGCCGAACCCGATCTTGTCATATTCACCCGCCACCCGCATCACTTCAGAAGGTCCGCCGTCGGGCAAGAAAAGCAAGAGAATGACACAGATCAGCCCACCACCGATGAGCAATGTGCCTTGTGCGACATCCATCCACACGATGGCTTCCATTCCTCCGAGCAAGGTAAGGATAATGATGGTGATGCCCAACACAATGACAATGGTATAGATATTGACATTGAGGAATGTCGCCAACGCCATGGAAACGAGAAAAAAGACAGTTCCCGACTTGGAGAAATGCCCCAAGGTGAAAGCCAACGAACTGTAGAGGCGAGCGAAGAGACCGAATCGGCGTTCAAAATACTCATAGGTAGAGAGACGTATGACCCGTCGGAAAAGCGGGACAATGACACCGATGAGAGCCAGGAGAACGACGGGCACCATCAGTCCTTGTACGAGCAGGATCCAGTTGCCCTCATAAGCAGCACCTGGATAAGCCAGGAAGGTGACACTGGATATCAGCGTAGCGAAGATCGACATTCCCACCGCCCATGCAGGAATCTTTCCTCCGCCGGCGAAATAGGTATTGGTGTCCTTCTGCCGGTGAGCGAAATACCCTCCGACGACGATGGCTCCCAAAATCGACACGATAACAATCAAATAATCAATCCAGTGCATCTCCTAATTCTTTGATAATGATATGGTCAGCGGCCTTCTCTCTGATCATCCGTTCCTCCTCCTCAGCAAGTCTCGACAGTGGCATAAGCATCCAAGGCTCACAGAGTCCGCGCACCTGCATCATCACCTTCAGCGCCGTGAGGCTTTCACCCAGCGTGCGTCCTTTCTGATAGATGGTGGCAATCTCATTGGTCTCCTTCTGCATCCGCTCAGCCACTTCGTCATTGCCAGCAACGGCAGCCTCATAAAGCGTCTGAAACATCTTTGGTACGAAATTTCCCGTGGAGGGGACGATGCCGTCGGCACCCAACTTCAGGGCATGAGCAGACTGAGCAGCCCAACCGCAGAAGTAGGAGAAATCAGGGCGGTCTCTGGAAATCGCGATACAAGCAGCCATTCTGTCGAGATCACGCTCAGAGTCTTTCAACCCCACGATATGAGGATGATCGGCCAAGGTGCGGATGACTTCTACAGGAATGCTCATATGGGTAGTCGCCAGGATGTTGTAGAGCATCAGCGGCCGCTGGATGTGGTCAGCCAGGCTCATGTAATAGTCCGCCATCTGTTTCTCTGTGAGGGCATAATAGGAAGGTAAGGTGGCGACGATGACATCCGCACCCGCCTGCGCATAAGCCTCTGCCTGCCGCAACTGTTCTGCAAAACAGTTGCCAGTCAGTCCGGCATAGATGAACACCTTTCCTTCCGCCGCCTTGACAGCAGTCTTTACCAACAGAAGACCGTCATCCCGGCTCACCGAGTTGCCCTCACCAGTGGTGCCCATCAGGAGAGGTGCCACTCCATGTCGGGCAAAGAATTGAATGATCCGTTTCACTGAAACCGTATCCAAGTGACCGTCTGCTGTGACGGGGGTGACCATCGGCACGACCACACCCTTATATTTCTTTATCATTTTCATTCCCTTTTTGAGACATACTTTAAATTATGATATACGCTTCTTGTTGTGATAACCGCTCTTTGGATATACTTTATTGATGAGCGACACTCATGATCAGCATACTTTCTCCAGGCGTTTCATCATGGTAAACATGAAGATGGCCGCCAAGAGGCAAACTATCATAAACACACCCCAACATACCCAAAGGGGAACAGCCCCCCAAAGGATGCCGCCGACAAGCACCAGCTGGTTGCCAATCGCCGTGGCCACGAACCAGCCACCCATCATCATACCTTTATACTTGGGCGGAGCCACTTTTGACACGAAGGAGATGCCCATCGGAGAGAGCAGCAGTTCACCAAACGTCAGAATCAGATACACGCCAATGAGCAGGTTGGGTGTCACGTCAGCGACATGCTTGCCCACCGGATTGCCATCTGCGTCCATGACCGTATCGGGCATGGGAAGCCCCATCGAAAAGACTGCCATCATCGCAAAAGCGATGGCAGCGACGATCATACCATATGCGATTTTCCTCGGAGCAGAGGGTTCCTTACCCTTTGCCGCCAACGAACCGAAAATGGCCATCGACACTGGGGTCAGCGCGACGACATAGAACGGATTGAACTGCTGGAAGATGGGAGCGGATACCTCAGCAGTGCCGCTGAACACGCCATAACGCCAGCAGAGGATGCCCACTGCCACGACGGCGACCAATGCGGAGATCATCTTGGCTTTTCCGGTCTTTGACTGGAAGAGAGAGAAACCAGCATAGACGATGATGATGAGCATGGTCAGGGTGAGCAGATTCCATGGCACATCAAAAGCCATAGCCTGAACGCCAGAAGAAGATTTCGACGTGAACTCATCGGCGAAATAAGTAAGCGAGAGTCCGTTTTGGTGAAAAGCCATCCAGAAGAAGATGACCACAGCAAACACCAGACAGAGGGCGACGATACGCTGCTTGGTCTCTTCCTTGGTCAGTTCGGGTTCATTGCTGACTGCGGTGTCTTTCACCTCCGCTTTCTTCCCTCCCTCGGTATGTCTGAACGTCGGGCGGAACAGATAATAGATGGCGATGGAGAAGATGAGCGACGCACACGCCACGGCAAACGAGAAATGGTAGGCATCATTGGAAGAATAGCCCAATGAAGTCTCCGCCCATTCCTTGATCATGATGGCGGCAGTCGGGGCATAGAGCGCACCGATATTGATGGCCATATAAAAGATGGAAAAGCCCGCGTCTCGCTTGCCGGCATATTGCGGATCATCATAGAGATTACCCACCATGACCTGCAGGTTGCCTTTAAACAATCCTGTACCCAAGCCGATGAGGAGCAAAGCCGCCAGCATGACCACAAGTGCCAGGAGATCACCTCCGAGAGGAACGGAAAGCAACAGGTAACCGGCAAACATAATGATGATGCCCACGGTCACCATCTTTCCAAAACCAAACTTGTCGGCCATGATTCCACCGATCAGCGGCAAGAAATAGACCAGCATCAGAAACGAGCTGTAGATTGTACCCGCCACAGCTGGTGAAAGGCCGAAATTGGCTCTTAAAAACAATGCGAAGACGGCAATCATCGTATAATAGCCGAATCGCTCTCCCGTGTTGGCTAATGCCAACGTAAATAGTCCTTTAGGCTGTCCTTCAAACATATCAATTGATTCTTAAGTGTGTTCTATTATTTCTGACGAATGTTTCGGATGTATATTTTTTTGTTGATAGAGGTCATTTCTGAATAACCCTCCTCTCTCCATTTCTGCATACCACATAGATGCCACGAGGCAACTGCT
>CADCQC010000005.1 GCA_902803455.1 uncultured Prevotellaceae bacterium | reverse complement strand
TTTGAGAATGTCTTTCTCGTTCCGATGCCTAAGGATACGGCCGATGTGACGATAGAACTCTACGACAACCGGCAGGAGGTGATGGCGACGACCACCCATCAGGTCGTTCCCACCGACATCTTGATCCGCCACACCGGTTGGGACAAGGTGACCCCTTACGTCACTCTGCAGGAAGCCGCCGACACCACCCGCTGCATCCACATCGCCTATGTGGCTGAAGGTTATCGTGCCGATGAGATGGAGACCTATCTCGCTGATGCGCGTATAGCCATGGAAGCCCTCTTCGCCCATGAGCCTTTCAAGTCACTCCGCGACCGATTCCACCTCATTGCCCTGCTCTCACCGTCTGAGGAGAGCGGCACCAGTTCCCCACGGAAAGGCATCTGGAAGAATACCGCCCTCCATTCCCATTTCGACACCTTCTACAGCGAGCGTTATCTCACGACCCTCCATCTGAAAGACCTCCACAACTTGTTGGCTGGCACGCCCTACGAACACATCATCGTATTGGTCAACACCGACCAATATGGCGGTGGTGGTATTCTGAATTCCTATAACCTCACCATGACCCATCACCGGCTTTTCAAGCCAGTCGTGGTGCATGAGTTTGGCCATAGTTTTGCGGGGTTGGGCGATGAATATGCCTACGAGACGGAAGAGATTCCCATGTATCCCACAGACGTGGAACCCTGGGAACCCAATCTGACGACACTGAAAGACTTCCACGGCAAGTGGGAAGATATGATCGAAAAAGGCACGCCCATCCCCACTCCACCCTCCAAACGGAGCAAGGACATCAGCAGCAAGGTGGGTGTTTTCGAGGGAGCCGGCTATTCCGTCCGTGGTGTCTACCGTGGTTGCGAGGACTGCCGTATGCGCACCAATGAGAATCCCGTTTTCTGTCCTGTGTGCGACCGAGCGCTGCGCCGACTTATTGATTTTTATACCCGATAAATGCGGAAATGGCCTGTTATCATCCTATCGGTATGGCTGTTGCATATTCCTTTTCGGGCACAGAAGCCCAGCGACAGTGAGCAACTTGGCATGGCCTTGGAGTATTTCCAAAGTGCCAAGTATCATGAGGCGTTGCTGATTTTTGAGAAACTCGACGAGCATTATACCCTCAATCCGCGTTACCACGCCTATATGGGCGTGTGTTACTACAATGAATGGTTATACCAAGAAGCCTGCCAATACCTCGACGAGGCCATCCCGCAATTAGAGTCATTCTCCCCTCAAGAGCGGTCAGTATACTATTACACGGCAGGTGAAAGTCATTTTCAGTTGCAACAATACGAGGCCGCCATTCCTCTGTTTGAGAAGGCACTCACCGTGTGTCATGAGAACGAAAAAGGACTCATCCATTACCGCTTGGGCATGTGCCACATGATGTCGAGAGAATGGAAGGTGGCACGCGACCATTATGACGCAGCCTTAGACAACCTGATCACCTACCGTGATACGCCCGACATGCAATCCCGCATCTATCAGGCGGCTCACATGCTGAAAGGTTGTGAGACTCATTTGCCCAAGACCCTATTGACGATGATGGGCAGTGCCACAGAAATGCCACAAGCAGCAACCCGCCAGCAGCCGATGGGATTCGGCACCTTCTCCGCCCGACTGGGAAATATGGCAGATATAGCCAATTCATCGGCCGAATCCTCATCCATCACGACTCCATCCGTTTCCACGCCACCATCGGCATCCAACCGTTCAGCCGCCCCCGACCACCCGACAGAAGACATGGCACCGACAGTCGTCTTCAACCAACTCCTGCAGAATGTGCGCTCCGCGGTCGCCCTCAATCAGATGTTGGCAGAGAATATGTTACCTTCTGATTGGCCACAAGCGCAAGCGACAGCGGAAGCGGAAGAACCCTCTACTTCTACGGTGGAAGAGCCCACTACTTCAACCGCTCAAAGACATGCTACCACGACGGCACAAGAACAACTGACCGTGATCATCACACCTGCAGACAGCCTACCTGCCACCACGAAAAAACTACCCATCAGCGAAGCCCGATGGGAAAGAGATACGATCAAGAATGTCATCCCCACCACTATCAACATCGAAGACCTCTTCGAAGAAAAAATTGAGTTGCGGGAATAAGACAATCGCTGTAGTTTTTTTCTATCTCATACTCTCATCGATGAAACAGAGAGGGAGCAAATCACGCACGGTATTGACAGCATAGACACCATCTGTACCATAGAAAAGGATGCGGATAGGCTGGTGATAGCGTTCCTCCATCTCCAGGATCACCTGACGGCATGAGCCGCACGGAGGGACAGGGTGTTTCACAATACCTTCCTCATTCCTCGCTGCGACCGCCAATTTGGTGATGGCCATCTCTGGCCGTTGTGCCTGGGCAGCAAAGATGGCCGTGCGCTCAGCACACAATCCGAGGGGGAATACCGCATTCTCCTGATTGGCGCCAATCACCACAGAGCCATCAGCAAGCAACAACGCAGCCCCCACCCTGAAATTGGAATATTTGGCATTGGAATTGTCGGTAGCCTTGATGGCCATTTCCACCAAGTGCAATTCCTCTTCCGACAGTTCATTGAGTTGGAGATGTTCTACACAGATGTTGATGTGAATATTTTCCATAGTATGACTTTTATTTATGATTCATTGGGAGGTTTTACATACTCATAACAACCGAGATCGGGCTCATCATCTCTTCTGATTCCCATCCGGTCGAATAAGAGGTCCTCTATGACAGCCGCCTTTCCGATGGCTGTAGAGACAGAGTCAAGTCTGAAATCATATTTCTGATGGTCGCCATCGACCAACCGGAAATGCTTGGTGGCAGTGCCCACCGTGTCTTCAGGCAATTCCCATACGACATCGCGCACACGGACAGTGTCGTCGATGGCAGGTGTTCTCAACAGGCAATGGTCGAAAGAGAAAACATACTGGGCAGTGGTATCCGCCTCTCCCATGACCACGTCATCAGCATAGCCCGTGACAAGGCTGTTGATACATGTGAAATTATACAACGGATAGACATGTCCATCGTGCACATTGCCAAACCTCAATGCCGCCCCCCTGTTGGAATCGAAAGGATAAAATTGTGCGATTGTCGACTGTGCGACACGCGCCACACCACCAAAAACCGCCAAACAATCATTGAGTGCATTGGTAATCTGACAGTTGACCACATCGACCACACAATGCGTCGCCATCAGTCCATAGCCCTGACAGTTGTGCACCACAGAATGATAAAGATTCAGTTTCAACTTCTTTACATCCGCCGAATCACACACGATTCCGTTGTATGTGCTATGAATATCAGCATAATAGATATCATTGCCGTAGGACGGCTCATAGAAATGGATGCCTTGCCACTGCCCGCTCACCCTGTCGTAGGGCAGATAATCAAACATATTGTCGATGCGGTCTCCCCGCAGCACCACATTATTGTCCACCTCGCCCTCTATCCGTAACGTGCCATAGACATGGATGCCCGCATTCTCGTGGAAATAGAGCGTCGTACCGGCAGCGATTGTCAGCGTGGCCCCTTCCTTCACCGTGATACCACCATAAATGATGGTGGGCACAGCGGTGGATGAAATCGTGGAGTCGCGGTCGATCACCATATTGGTGCGTTTCTCCGCATCCCATGTCCAAGCATTGAGGTTCACCTTCTGCTCCACCCCACTCTCAAGTCCGAAGACCAGGTTGTCCTCAATCTTCATCGGTTCTTCCTGATGATTGGCAGGAGAGGTGAGTTCGACAAACACCCTGATACTGTCGCGGTTGCGCACTTCCACATCATTCACCTGAAAGCCTTCAGAGGCGCCAAGATACGACCCGTCGACATTGACACGGAATCCCGTCTGGTTGCCTTTCTCCAGACGGACGGACTTGCAGCGGATGCCGTCGCCAGAACTGTTGAACACCCAGAACGACTTGGTCGCTGTAGGCACTTGTGAGAAGACGGTGTCGAGCGCCACGGTGTCGACAGAGAAAGTCAACCGTTTAGAAGTTGACGTGGAAAAGGTGTCGTCGTCGGAGCATGAGATGAGCACCACCGACGACAACAGGCAGGAGAGGATATACAGTAAATGCCTTGACATGATATGTATAATAACGAGCCAGGCGACGATTTATTGTGTATTTAGAAGATGGCGTCGAGCCACGAGAGCAGACCGACCAAAGAGGCATTCCAATTGATAGCGATCTCATTCGACGCATAGGAAGCCATCACATCGGCATACGACTCATCGGGAGCCTTAGAGGGATAGTTGATGCCTGATGCGAGATCTTGCTGTCCGGGATTCGGTCCCCCCACCAGCAACCCTGGCATGGGATCATCAATGCCATCAGCCTCAGAGATACGCTGATGCGGGTGACGCGGGCTCTTCACGCCATACCCAGTGACATAGCAGAAACCGGTGGCATTACGTCCCAGGACATAGTCGGCAGCACGCAAGGCATCCTTGCGGTATTTGCCTTTTGCCACATAGTTGTCGGCATAGAGCAGAGCGATGGCAGGAGAACAGAAATTCTCCGCCAGACATCCCCAGCCGAAATCAGAAGGCTGATCGCCGAAGGGAGACATGAAATTGGATTTTGCCGTATTGCCCACGATCTTGTCGACATATTCCTTCAGCATCGACAAGCATTTCTCACGCAAAGGCCCTGATGCCGTCTGCAACCAGGCATAGACCCCAAGGCCTGAAACCTCCCCCCAGACGGGCCGGACAAACCTTTCGGGCATGCTGCTGCGGGCATCCTCGAGATACGACGTCTTGTTGGTGGCGATATACAGTTGGGTGGCGGCCCAAAACAGTTCATCCTCCATCCTTCCGTCGCCATACTCACCGGTGGAGACCTCCGGTTTGTACCACCTGCTGTTCAGTCCCTGCCGGTAGAAAGCCTTTGGATTCCTTTTTGCCCAAAGATAAGCCTTTTCCGCTGCTGCCAAAGCTTTCTGAGAGAAATCTGCGTAATCAGCAAACGACGCATAGATGCCTGCTGCCTGTGCCATGACAGCCGCAAAATCAAGGGCTGCAGTCACCGACTTCTGCACCACATACCGCTGTTGCTTGCACGCTATCGGCATGACGAAACCTTCGAAACTGGGGGTCGTCAACTTATGGTATACCCCGCCATCATCCGGATCCTGCATGGTGAGCATCCACTTCAAGTTGAACATGATTTCATCGAGGAAGTCGGGAGTCTTATTGCCACGCTCCGGAATACGGAGTTGCAGTCGTGCGAAATAGTCGGGTTGTTGTTGGTAAACAGCCAGCATCAGACCGATGGAGAAGGCAGAGTTGACGATATACTTGTTGTAATCACCAGCGTCATACCATCCGAGAGGTGAAGAGATGACCGTCCCTGGAGGCCGCATGGAGGTGGCTGCAGTGGGATGCACCATCACCATCGTGTCGGGATGCCCCAGCGGTCGGGCAAACCTGCCGGCGTATGTCTGATCGATGACCGTTCCCGAGCGCATCAGATAATATGACTCCATCGCCCCCTTGGTAATATCGGCCAGGGCATGGCTTTTCACGATGAAAGGCATCGATTGCCCATCCACCTTTACAGTGTAGTTGCCTTCCGTCTTCACCTGTGAGAAATCAACGATATAACGCGTCTTTCCTGTAAACGGTGACACGGCGGAGCGCACTACTTTACCCTTTGCCACACGGTGGCCCTGCGCATCGAAGACCTCAGCTTTCTTGGGTTTCACCTGATCAACGACCACCACTTTCTCTTGTTGTGGATAATAGCCAACCTGGTTGAGACGGATGAAGTCTGTTCCGTCGGCCAACGCCATAGTGGCATTCACCAGTGCCACCATCAGGAGTATGTTCTTTTTCATCATCAATAGATATTAAACGGTAATAATCAAAAACGGCTGTCCGTCATTCTACTAAGGCAACAATTTTGAGATAAAATACTTGGAAACGATGTCAGCGGCCCGATAAACATTCTGTGAGAACCCATGGTCGTAGGCATCGAGGATGACGATCTGGCTGCCAGGCCATATCTGATGGTATCGCTCACCATAAGTATAGG
>CADCQC010000004.1 GCA_902803455.1 uncultured Prevotellaceae bacterium | reverse complement strand
GGAAATTCTTTTTTGTTTCATGAGAAAAACATGACATAGACAAAAGAAGGCCGCATCCATCAAGGAGCGGCCTTCTCATCTATAGAAATATGGAGATTATTTCAAATATTTCTTTCCGTTGATGATATAGATGCCAGAGGGCAAAGACTGAAGAATTTCCCTTGGTGTCATGTAACTGCTCACCATCTTGATCTTCGCACCCGTAATGCTGTAGACATTGGTAATGGTGGAAACCACCTCCTTTGAAATGTCGTTGATGGCATTGGTCGAGGTCACATCAATGTAAGAGCTGACATAAAGGGCATTGCCATTGTTGGGCGCAATTTCGGAGGTGAAATAGGCACGGAAAGGCAGGATGGTGCTCTCACCCTCATTATAGATGAAGTGATTGCCGCGGTCTTCCTCGTCAAGCAAATAGACATAATCACCATAAGTGCTTGTTTCTGTCAGTGAGCCTTGGAAGTTGTAATTGTTGGCATCTGCGATAATCTTGCTGCTTCTCACGTCGGCATTCGTGGCTATGAATGCCATGGGCTTACCTACCAGACAATAGTCCTCTCCCTTATAATTGTCGGGAACGGTGATGATGTAAGGGATGTTGGCTTTGATTTCTTCCGTATTGTTGAAATAAGTGTAGAAACCTTCCTCCCCATAGAATTGGCGTACCCAGAAATTCTTTTCATCAGGATCATTAGGCTTGAACCAGTCTACTTCGGTCTTGTCTGTCAAGTTGACCACTTTCTCTACGGTGAACGGAAGGGCTATGGTAGACCAGTAATTCTCATTGCGACGCCCTGTGAATCCTTTGTCGAAGATACGTACATAACTGATGCTGTCGGCCTTGAAGTCAAAAGGCACATAGCAGGAATAACCATCAGTCAGTGTGATGTTTTCGGCTTGACCTTTGATAATCTGGTTGTGGCCATCCAAACTCTCATAACGTTTTGTGACATAATAGAGCGTATTGGGATTGCTGTTAGGAATAATGCTGGATGGCAACACCGTGTTGCCGGTGAGGTCCAGTGCCACAGCGTCTTCCGGCATCGTATAAACACCGTCTGTAGGCTCAAAAGCATACAGTTTGCCATCATTCTTCCAGATGCAAATACCTCTACGTGGTTTGAATGTCAAGACCAAGTTGGACACATCAAACAAGTTGGGGTTTTGGGTGCTCCAGGTCTTGTAGTAGAAATACATCGGGTAAGAGATGCCATATTCCAGATCATTGACCTCAAACTCAAACTCTTTTGTCTGTCCCACAGGGATATGGGCCAACTCCTTCTTGGTGCTGTACCATGTGGTTTGCTTGAGAAGAGGACGGATGTAGTCGTCGTAGTCTACACTACCGACATTCTTGATCCAATATTTGATTCTGAGAGAGTTGCCATATATGATTTTTGTCGCTTTGCTGTAATTCTCGACCTCATAGGTGTAAGACAATCTGTAGCCCACATAATTGCCCACATTCACTTCTTTGGTGAAGAGTACTTTCGAACAGGCCGTATCGGTAGCCAACTTAAGTGTGTGCTTGCCTGTAGTTTGTGGAGCATAATAAAATGCGATGTCTTTAGTGCTGTTGGCAGGTACGCTGGCCACATTGAAATGAATGGGTTCATTGTCTTCAAACAAATACAGCCTCACATCCATCTTATCCATACTGTTGTTGGTCATATTGAGTGTCAGTTGCCTTGCTGCACCAAGAACAAACTTCAGTGATGGATCACTTGTAAATGAATTGTATTCAATTGTCTTGCCTACGCCAAGACGGATGACCCCTTCTTCGATTTCCATGCTGGCAAACATATTGACACTGTTGCTTCTGTTGAAATGCCATATACCGTCACCGTCATAGAGTTGGCTGACAGGATAGACGCGGTAGTTACCGTTATTTACCCCTGAGATGTCTGTCACATCCCATGTGCGGGTCACTGCTTGAGAAGACTTAAAGGTGAGTGTGTCTTCATTGAGAATCTTTACGATCTTATTATTGGCATCCACCAAAGCGAGGCCAAATTTAAACTTATTTGTCGCTCCTGTTTTGTTGATGCAGGTCGTTGTGACATCTGCTTCTCCAACAGATAAAGCGTTGAGTTGAAGATTGGCATGAAGAGGTGTCGCTTTGCTGCCCTGACTTTGGTTCTTGGGCATGATATTATATATGAAGTGTATTTCCCTCATATATGTGTATAGGTTAGTATTGTTGTAAGGGCTGATGCAGTTTAATCTGAAATAGCCTCTGACACTCCCATTCCATCCCCAGTCAATATGGTAAAGGTCATCTTGATCATATCCGTCAATGATGAAGGCATGACCGGATCCGTTCCTTCTGATGTTTCTTCCCGATACAAAGATGGGATGGCCTTCAAGCAGGTTATTGTTGAAAATCTCTTTCCATTCGTTCATCTGCTTAGATTCTGCACTCACACTTCCGGAATTCGTATAGCCGTACTCTCTAAACACGATAGAAACGTTATCAATATTGGAACCAGTGGATCCTGGCATGAAATCGCTCCATAATGATTGTCCGATATATCTCATCAGGGTTGCGACTGCATCACGTTGCACATCTGTGTAGGAATGAGATATATAGTCATCAATCATATTGTCCCAATCAAACTCGATGGAAGGTAGTCTTTCTAAGGGTATTCTCCGTGTACGGGTAGTATATTCTTCGACCACAGGAGACTTTTTGGGATATTGATACATAGCCATGATTTCTGCCATGGCAACAGTCGCACAACCAGAAGGGCAGATGGTGTCGTTGATCACAGGATTTTTCTCGTTGTATGGAGTACGGTGTCCCCATAATGATTTGATGAGAGGCTTAACCGGATGTCTGACCACAGACATGCTGCGCCGCATGTCGTTTTGATCTTCCAAATTGAGAAACAGGTCTTTTCCAAGATCATCGAATGATGCCTGATAGGCATCAAGGAGTGCCTCAAGTCCTTCGGGCAAATTGTTGATATCAATGTTACCTTCGTCAGAATAACCTAAGATGGGGTATGCCAAGTCATCACCAGAGACAATCACAAAACCTTTATTCTGTGGAGCATTGAATATATAGTAATAAGAATTTTCTTCGTTGTTGTCGTCCTTTTTGGGTGCCCTAAAGGAATTGCTTTCATTCAGAGGGATGAAAACACCTTTTTCAGCCAAGAAAGACTGAGCATGGGTCAAAGCCGTTTTTTTGTCAATTGGCGATGCCTCCATGCTTGCCATGCTTGCGACAAACAGTAATAATAATAAAATTCTTTTATGCATAATGAAAAACTAGTTAATATGAAAATGACCTTTTTGCAACAAATATGGAATGATGATATATAAAGCTTTTATTGATGATAAATGATTCAAAATGAGAAAAACGTGTAACCTTGATAATAGAACCAAATAACGTCTCCCCATAATTGGGACAAAATTACTTCATTTTGATGAAATACTATCAATTTTTAATAATTATGCCTATAAATTATATGATAATTTCAATGATTTTTGTTCTTATTAACAAAAATTCATGATTTTCCCTTTTTATAAAGGGGAAAGATAATGGTCGTTGCAAAGGGAAAAATCAGTAAGCCTTTTTGTCGGGAATAATTAAAGTGATGGCTGTCAGAAGGATAATCTTGATGTCAAGCCAGAAAGTCCAATTCTCGATATACCAGATGTCTTTCTTGATACGTTCTTCCATCTGCCACACTTCTTTGGTCTCGCCGCGGCATCCGCTCACTTGTGCATAACCAGTGATGCCAGGGAGACTGAAATGCCTCACCATGTATTTGTCGATGATGTCGCTGTAGAGTTCGGTATGGGCTAACATGTGAGGACGTGGACCCACAATGCTCATATCTCCTTTAAGAACATTGAAAAACTGAGGAAACTCATCAATATTGGTGTGACGGATAAATTCGCCAAAGGGAAATTTCCTGGGATCATCTTTGGTGGCTTGTTTGCGGTCTGCGTCGGCATTGACATGCATAGATCGGAATTTGTAGCATGTGAATGTCTTCCCGTTGAGTCCCGTGCGCTTTTGTTTGAAGAATAGTGGTCCGGGGCTCTGGCTTTTGATGATTAAGGCGATAATAGGTATGAATGGTAACAGAAGAATGCAGACAACCAGGCTGACCACAATATCAAAAGAGCGTTTGATAAACTGATTGATGGGATGTGATAAGGGCTCGTGGTGATTGGTGAAAACAGTCGTCTCGCCCAATTGTTCCGGTTGCAGATTGAGGAGAAAATTGCCCTCCATCCTTGGCACATAAAAGAAATGGATGACATTCTTGTCGCAATAACGGATGAGATTGACAATCTCATCGTTGGCATCATGGGAAATGCTGCAAAACAGCTCGTCGATCCGTGAGATATTGATGTCGGTGGATGATGATGGCGCCACTGAATCCTCTGTGATGGAATACTGCTTCATCTTCTGTTTGAGATCCGACATAGTTCCTAAATAAGCGATGGCTTCAGGGCAGTTTTCCATGCGCTCATCAGCAAAGTATCCCTTTATCTTATAACCTGTGGATGAGTCGGATATCAGATCGCGGTATAGCATCAGAAGCGCAGGATCGTTGCCCACAAATAGTACGGTACGGGTATTCCGGCCTGCTTGTCTGAAAAAACGGATAAGCAATTTCTCAAAGATGCGGCTTAAGAAAATCAGGATGATTTCCGCGAAACAGAACAGCACCATAAATCTGAACATGCCACCACTCTCACCAATGATGCGCAGACAGAAAAACATGATGGTATTGGAAAGCAGGCACAGTTTGCAGACACTGATGAACACTTCGTCGAGACCGGTGCGTCGCCGGTGGATGATGGTACCGATACTGATCTGGCTGATGATCATCGAGATGTTGGCAATGGTGAATGTCAGCCTTGGATCTTGCAGAAAATAGGTAGGATATATGCCATATATCTTGGGGTTGTATTTTTGTGCCAAAAATAGCAACAAATTCATGATAAGGAAGTCACATAACATGACACCCACTCTGATCAAACCATTTCCTGTTGAATATTTTTTAGTAGCCATCTCCACAAATCAATTATATGAGAGAAATTATGTTTTATGTTAGTATGAAAACAGTTTTTCCTTTAAAAGGACCTTATCGACCGCAAAGTTAAAAAAAAATGCAACAAACAAGAAATAAATTCTTTGTTTTGTTCCTTTCGTTTAATTTATTGTTTGGTTTTTCGTTTGAATCCGGGATCATCATCAGATTGATGCCAGAGCGGTATTGATTTTATCTGCCACAATCACAACATGCGTTCTCAGTCGTCAAAAGGCAACATCAGCTGACCATCACCCAACAGATTGTAGGATTTTCGGTGATAAGGAGTGATGCCATATTGACGTATGGCTTCACGGTGCTTTCGTGTGGGATAGCCTTTGTTGCTGAGCCAGTCGTATTGTGGGTATTCTTGTGCCAGACGGTTCATGTAGTCGTCGCGGTAGGTCTTGGCCAGTATACTGGCAGCGGCTATCGAAAGGTATTTGCCATCACCTTTCACGATTGTGGTATACGGAAGTGAGCCATAGGGTTTGAAGCGGTTGCCATCAATGATGATGGCTTCTGGCCTCACATGAAGACTGTCGAGCGCTCGATGCATGGCCAAAATGGAGGCATTGAGGATATTGATGCGGTCGATTTCCTCTGGTGTTACGATGCCCACAGCCCATGCCACGGCGTCTCTGAGGATGATCTCGCGCAGGGCATAGCGGCGCTTCTCAGAGAGTTGTTTGGAGTCATTGAGATCGTCGTTTTGATAATTGGGAGGAAGGATGACGGCAGCAGCGAAGACACTACCCGCCAGACAGCCGCGTCCGGCCTCATCGCAGCCAGCCTCAATCAGATTGTCGTAATAATGGTTTTTGAGCATAGCCTTGGATTTCTTGATGATGGCTTGGGAAGAGCGTTTTCACTCAAAACATTTTGCTTACTCTTCGGATGGCTGCCACCAACGCATCCACTTCCTCTGTCGTGTTGTAGAGCGCAAACGAGGCGCGTACGGTTCCTAAAATGCCCATCCGGTCCATCAGCGGTTGGGCGCAGTGATGCCCAGTACGCACGGCAATGCCAATACGGTCGAGCAGGGTGCCCATGTCGAGGTGATGGATATCACCCACCAAAAAACTCACCACAGCATCCTTTTCGGCAGCTTCTCCAAAAAATCGCATGCCGTCGATGGTGGCCAGTTGCTCCATGCAGTATTGGGTGAGTTGCCGTTCGTGTGCTGCGATCCGGTCTAGTCCGATACCCTCCAGGTAGTCAATGGCTACAGCCAGTCCGTGGGTGGCGATATAATCGGGAGTGCCAGCCTCAAACTTAAGGGGAGGACGCTCGAATGTGGTCTTGTCAAAACTCACCTGGTCGATCATCTCTCCTCCGCCTTGATAGGGTGGCATCTTCTCGAGCCATTTTTCTTTACCATAGAGGATGCCGATGCCGGTGGGACCATACATCTTGTGTCCGCTGAACGCAAGGAAGTCACAATCCATCGCCTGAACATCCAGTGGCAGATGGGGAGCACTCTGTGCGGCATCCACCATCACAGGCACGTCGTGGTCGTGGGCTATCTTGATGATGGTCTCGACAGGATTGATGGTGCCCAGGACATTGCTCACATGGGTGATGCTGACCAGGCGTGTCCGGTCGGTCAACAGTTGCTCGTATTTGTCAAGGAGCAGTTCTCCCTGGTCGTTGACGGGTATGACCTTGAGGACAATTCCCTTTCGGGCTGCCTGCAACTGCCATGGCACGATGTTGGAATGATGCTCCATGACGGAGACGATGACCTCGTCGCCTTCCTTCATCATCCCTTCTGCGAATGAACTGGCAACCAGGTTGATGGCTTCTGTGGTGCCACGGGTAAAGACGATCTCGTTGGTGGAGTTGGCATGGATAAACCGTCGCACAGTCTCCCGTGCCGCCTCATGCAGATCGGTGGCCTGTTGTGAGAGATAGTGCACACCACGATGCACATTGGCATTCACATTGAGATATTCGTCACGCATGGCATCAAGCACGCATAATGGCTTCTGGGTGGTGGCAGCGTTGTCGAGATATACCAGCGGTTTGTCGTAGACTGTCCTCGACAAGATAGGAAAGTCGCGGCGGATGGTTTTTATGTCGTATGGGTAATGCATGATATGCTTATAGTGATTGGCGGTCATTTGCAAAGTTTGCAGCCGTCGCATTTGTTGAGTTCTCCCCGGAAACGTTTGTCTACAAGATAATGCAGCCTGTCGCGCAAGGGGATCAGATTGATCTGTTCGATGACTTGGTTGACGAAGGCCGTCTGCAGGAGCAGCCGTGCCTCTTGCAGGCTGATGCCACGCTGCTGCATGTAGAAGAGTGCGGCGTCATTGAGTTGTCCCACCGTACTGCCATGTGAGCATTTCACATCGTCGGCATAGATTTCGAGCATGGGTTGTGTATACATCCGCGCTTCCTTGGTGGCACATAGGTTCTGGTTGGTTTCCTCTGAGATAGTCTGTTGTGCGCCGTGCCGCACGAGTACCCGTCCAGCGAAAGCGCCGGTAGCCTGGTCATCGAGCACATATTTGTAGAGCTCATGACTGGTGCAGCGGGCCACCTGATGGTCGATGAGCGTGTTGTTGTCCACATGCTGTTGCTTATCGGCGATGACACATCCATTGAGCCAGCATTCCGCACCCTCTCCGGCGAAGGTCAGACGGGTGAGGTTGCGTGTGGTGCCGTTGTGGAGGGTAATCGTGTGATGCCGCACCCTACTGTTGGCCTCCTGCTGGATATACAGGTTGCTCACCCTTACATTCTTGTTGTGAGTTTCCTCAAGGCAATAGAGTTCAACCTGTGCGTTCTCTTCCGCAAAGCATTCTGTCACCTGGGTGCTGAGGAAGTGGCGGTCGTCGTCGGTATGGTCGCAGAAGAGAAGTCTCAACTCAGATTCGGGTTCGGCGATGATAAGTACCCGCCGGTTGACCATCAGATCGACATCAGCCCGCAGGATATTGATGATTTGTATGGTCTTCTCCACCTTCACCCCTTTGGGGACATATACCAGCAGTCCGTCTTGCGCCAGCATGGTGTTGAGTGCTGTCACGGCATCCTCGCCAGTCTTGGCCAGACGGGCGTAATAGCGGGCGATGAGGTCTGGCATCCGCTCTGCTGCATTTTTTAAGGAGTCGACGACGACACCTTCCGGCAGATGGCTTTTGGGAAGCGCCTTGTTATAAAAGGAGTCATTGACCACGAAATAAAGCGACGTACTCAGATTGGGTACGAAGCACTTGAATGCGTTGTAGGGATTGACAGGAATGTCGAGCCTGTTGAGGTTGAGACCATAGTCAGGTTCGAAGAGCCGCTGTATGTCGGTATAGCGGTATTCCTCCACCTTGCGTGACGGAAAGCCCGACAGGCGGAAGTCTTGGAAGGCTTGGTCGCGCACTTGGTTGAGCACCTCTGCCGAGTGATGACAGATCATCTCACGGCATTGCTCAAAAAGACTGATATATTGTTGTTCACTATTCATTGAGCGATGCCTTTATCCAGTCGTAGCCTTTTTGTTCTATTTCCTTGGCCAGTTCAGGTCCGGCGCTTCTCACAATCTGTCCTTGGTAAAGCACGTGCACCTTCTGAGGACGGATCATGTCGAGCAGACGCTCGTAGTGGGTGATGACGATGGTTGAGGTCTCGGGGGTGCGCATACGGTTGACACCTTCGGCCACAATGCGCATGGCATCTACGTCCAGTCCGGAGTCGGTCTCATCAAGAATGGCGAGCTGGGGCTCAAGCATGGCCATCTGGAAGATCTCGTTGCGCTTCTTCTCGCCACCGCTAAAACCTTCGTTCACGGAACGGTGAGCCAACTTGCTGTCGAGGTCCACCACCTTGCGCTTCTCACGCATGAGTTTCAGGAAGTCTGCGGCATTGAGCGGTTCCAGTCCCTGGTATTCACGCTTGGCGTTGACGGCGGCCCGCATGAAGTTCGTCATCGATACACCGGGTATCTCCACAGGATATTGGAAGGAGAGAAAGAGTCCTTCTCTTGCACGGTCTTCCGGTTTCATGGCCAACAGGTCTTTTCCGTTGAACGTGATCTCTCCTGCTGTCACCTCATAGAGAGGATTGCCCACTAGGACGGCAGAGAGTGTGGATTTGCCCGAACCGTTGGGTCCCATGATGGCATGGGTCTCTCCATCGCGAATGGTCAGGTTGATGCCTTTGAGAATTTCCTTTCCGCTGATAGCGGCATGCAGGTTTTTTATTGTCAGCATAATATTTTCTATGTAAGATAATATTTTTCTTTTGTAAGTTGGTGGTGATGGAAAATGATAGGTGGCAAAAGGCTGCTTATCCTACCGTGCCCTCCAGCGAGACGCTCAACAGCTTCTGTGCCTCCACGGCAAATTCCATGGGCAGTTTCTGGAGGACCTCCTTGGCATAGCCGTTGACGATGAGTCCTACAGCCTGCTCGGTGGGAATGCCCCGCTGGTTGCAGTAGAAGAGTTGGTCTTCGCTGATTTTCGATGTGGTTGCCTCATGCTCCACGATGGCGGTGTCGTTGTGGATATCCATATAAGGAAAGGTATGGGCACCACAGTTGCTGCCGAGGAGCAGAGAGTCGCAACTGGAATAGTTGCGTGCACCATCGGCGTTGGCTGTGGCGCGGACCAGTCCGCGGTAGGAGTTTTGGGAATGCCCGGCCGAGATGCCTTTAGAGATGATGGTCGACTTGGTGTTTTTCCCCATGTGGATCATCTTGGTGCCGGTGTCAGCCTCCTGATGGTGGTTGGTCACGGCCACGCTGTAGAACTCGGCCACGGAGTTGTCGCCACGAAGGATGCATGAGGGATATTTCCAGGTGATGGCACTTCCTGTTTCCACTTGTGTCCAGGAGAGCTTGGATCCCGCACCTCTCAGGTCGCCTCGCTTGGTGACGAGGTTGAGCACACCACCTCGTCCGTTCTCATCGCCAGGATACCAGTTTTGCACGGTGGAGTATTTCACCTCGGCACGGTCGTTGACAATGATTTCCACGATGGCGGCATGCAGTTGGTTCTCGTCGCGCATGGGGGCTGTGCACCCCTCCAGATAACTGACGTAGGAATCATCATCGGCAATGATGAGCGTGCGCTCAAATTGTCCCGTGTTGCGTGCGTTGATGCGGAAGTAGGAACTCAGTTCCATGGGGCATCTCACACCTTTAGGGATATAGACGAACGACCCGTCGCTGAACACGGCGCTGTTGAGGGCGGCAAAGAAGTTGTCGCGGTAGGGAACCACAGTGCCGAGATACTGCCTCACGAGGTCAGGATGGTTTTTGATGGCATCACCGATGGAACAGAAGATGATGCCTTTCTCTGCCAACTTTTCTTTGAATGTCGTCTTGACACTGACGGAGTCCATGATGGCATCCACGGCGGTGTTGCCGGTCAAGGCAAGACGTTCCTCAAGAGGGATACCCAGTTTGTCGAACGTTTTCTCCACTTCGGGGTCGATCTTTCCGTCGCCTTTCGGCTTTTTGGCCAAAGGATCGGCATAATAACTGATGGATTGATAGTCAATCGGCGGAACGTGCACATGGCCCCATTGGGGCTCCGTCTGCTGCAACCAATAGCGCAGCGCCTTCAGACGGAAGTCCAGCATCCATTCCGGTTCGCCTTTCTTGGAAGAGATCAGTCTGACGATATCTTCATTGAGACCGGCAGGGATGATTTCTGTATGCACATCCGTCGTAAAGCCAAACTCATATTTTTGATCCGCGATGCGGCGCACCAGTTCGTTTCCGTCTTCTTGTTCTTCAGGATTGACCGGTTTGTTTTTCTTCTCTTTCATTGGTCTTGATGTATTGGATGGCCAACATAGTCAGGTCATCACTCTGCTCTGCTTTTCCCACAAAGGTATGAACGGCATTAGTCATGCCGTTGATCATCTTGAAGGGCTGATGATCCCCAGCTGCCAGCAAAGACTCTGCAACCTGGATAATCCGTTGGTAGCCAAATTGGTTGTGCTGGATGTCTTCAGCCTCGCTGAGACCGTCTGTGTATAAGAATATGGTCGTCTGTGAGTCGATGGATGCTTGCTGCAGAGTATAGTTCCATCCCGACATCACGCCGACCGGCAAATTTGAATCGCACGTCAGCAACCCCACACCACGCCCGATAAGCAATGGTGCGTCGTGTCCGGCATTACAGTAACTCATGATACCTGTCTCAAGATTGAGAACACCCAAGAACAAGGTGACAAACATATTTTTATCATTGCCTTCGGCCAGCGCCTCGTTGAGTTCCGATATTATACGGTTGGGTTCAGACATATTGGATGAAATATTACGGAACAGCGACCGTGTGACAGCCATCACCAAAGATGCCGGGACGCTCTTTCCTGAAACGTCTCCGATACAGAAGAATAAATGATTGTCACGGATATAGAAATCGAACAAATCGCCACCCACATCTTTGGCGGGATTGAGAGAGCCAAAGATATTGATATCATCTCTCTCAGGATAAGGCGGGTATATTTTTGGCAACATGGCCATTTGGATGTCATGAGCCACTTTCAGTTCGTTTTCTATCGCAGCTTTTGAAGCTGTCGTGGTCTTCAACTCATTGATATATCGGGTGAGTGAATGCTGCATATCCTCGAAGGAGTCGCGCAACAAGCGTATCTCGTCGTTATGCTTGATCTGCGGCAACATTGTGTCGAAGTTGCCTTTTGCCACCTCTTCTGCAGATGCGGCCAGCAGTTTTAAGGGTTTTGCCACACGCTTGATGGTGATACGGCTCACGAGGAAAACAACGATGAGGCCCACCAGGATGAGCAACAAAAGTACCACCCCAATCACCCCAGCTATAAGATTGATCCCAAAAGAGGGCACGACAAGCGCCATCGACCAGTTTGTCTTTTCGATAGGCGCATAGAAGATAAAAGATGAGTTCCCCTCAAAATCGATTTCTTCGATGATGAGATCTTTATCGATGCCGTAATATCCCTTCTTTCCTGCTATCATCTGGCGGCCCACATAGGTGGCTGCCGTGTCGGCATTCACCTTAGCATAAGTGAAATAGTTTTCACGAAGGATGCGTTTCTGATCAGGATGAACGAGATAGTCGCCTTCAGCAGTAATGATGAAGCTGTGTGGCATATATCTCTTTTGTTTCCTTTCCAAACGCTTTTTTAGGTTCAAGTTTTCTTCTTTGGTTTGTCCCTTCTCTTCGTCTAAGGAGGGGTTGACCCATTCCGTCTTATAGACGGTAGAGTCAAGCTTGGCAATCTTGTCGTGAAGCCAGTCGAGCGACAAGTCGGCACCAAGCACAGCCACGGTTTTACCTTGTCGGTTGCGGATGGGCACCAGATAGGATACCAGTGGTGTGATGGTGTCGTTGCCCTCGAAGAATGGTTTTGACCAGAAGCCTTCTTGAGCTTGTATCGCCTCGGTAAACCAAGGGGCGTTCAGATAGTCAAACTGGGCACCGCCGAGTTGCTTTTTCTCTATCGTCCCATCGGCATTCCGCACGGCGTAAGGACAGAACCAACGTCCTTTCTGAGGATAGTAATCTGCGATGAAAGAAATGCCACAACTGTGGATGCGCTTGTTCTTACTCACCACCCGCTCCATCAGCGTGACCAGGCGGTCGGGCTGGTCAAGGCTCTCTTCTATCTCGGGCACATGGTTGATCGTGCCCACATAGACATCAGAGATCACTCGCCTGATGTTCTCTACGGAAGCGTCAAGAATGGCTTCATGGCGCACGCCTTCTTCATCCAGGAAGATGCTGGTACTTGCATCGTAGATAAAAGAGGATACAAGGCCCATGACGACGAGCATCACCAGCACGATCCAGTTGGTCAGTCTTTTGGCAAATGAGCGAATCTTGCGCTTTTCCTTCATCTTACAGCTTCTGCTCCACCTCAATCTCCGTGTAGGTCTCGATGATGTCTCCAGGTTGGATGTCGTTGAAGTTGACCAGTGAGATACCGCATTCCAAACCGGTAGCTACCTCCTTGGCATCATCCTTGTAGCGCTTGAGGGCACTGATGTTGGCGGAGTGGACCACGATGCCGTCGCGCACCACGCGCGCCTTGTCTTTGTTGTGCACCTTGCCATCGGTCACCAGACCGCCAGCCACGGTACCCACTTTTGATATCTTGAACACCTGTTTCACTTCGATCTCGGCAGTCACCACTTCTTTCTTCACCTTATCAAGCATGCCCTGCATGGTCGACTTCACTTCGTCGATGGCATCATAGATGATGGAGTAGGTGTTGATTTCCACACCCTCGCGCTCGGCGAGTTTGCGGGCCTCGGCAGAAGGTCTCACTTGGAATCCCACGATGATGGCTTTGGAAGCACTTGCGAGCATCACGTCGTTTTCGGAAATCTGTCCCACGGCCTTGTTGATGACATTCACCTGCACCTTCTCTGTAGACAGTTTGATGAAAGAATCGGAGAGCGCCTCAATAGAACCGTCGGTATCACCCTTGACAATAATGTTGAGTTCGTGGAATTCGCCGAGTGCGATGCGGTGCGAGATGTCGTCGAGTCCGAGTTTCTTGGTAGTCCTCAATCCTTGCTCGCGCTGCAGTTGCAAACGTTTGTTGGTGATCTCGCGGGCTTCTTGCTCTGTGGGCATCACATGGAACGAGTCGCCGGCAGTAGGTGCACCGTTGAGTCCGAGGATGATGGCCGGTTCGGCAGGCCCAGCACTCTGGATGCGCTGGTTGCGCTCGTTGAACATGGCTTTGATACGTCCGTAACTGGTTCCTGCGACCACGATGTCACCCACCTTGAGTGTACCGTTTGATACGAGGATGGTGGAAACATATCCTCTTCCTTTGTCGAGTGACGACTCGATGATGGATCCTGTGGCCTTGCGGTTGGGGTTGGCTTTCAAGTCGAGCATCTCGGCTTCGAGCAGCACTTTCTCCAGCAGGTCGTCGACACCGATGCCTTTCTTGGCGGAAATCTCCTGGCACTGGTATTTGCCTCCCCAGTCTTCCACCAGCAGGTTCATGTTGGCCAGGTCTTCCCTGATCTTGTCTGCATTAGCTCCAGGTTTGTCAATCTTGTTGATGGCAAACACCATGGGCACGTTGGCAGCCTGGGCATGGGCGATGGCCTCTTTGGTGGTGGGCATGACAGAGTCGTCGGCAGCGATGATGATGATGGCGATATCCGTCACCTGTGCACCACGCGCACGCATGGCCGTGAAGGCTTCGTGACCAGGTGTGTCGAGGGAGGTGATCTGTCTGCCATCCGACAGCTGCACGTTGTAGGCACCGATATGCTGTGTGATGCCACCAGCCTCACCAGCGATGACGTTGGTGTAGCGGATATGGTCGAGCAACGAGGTCTTGCCATGGTCGACATGTCCCATCACGGTGACAATCGGTGCGCGTGGCACGAGATCATTCTCATCGTCCTCCTCTTCGGTGATGGCGTTTTGCACTTCAGCGCTGACGTATTCGGTTTTGAAACCAAACTCGTCGGCCACGATGTTGATGGTCTCGGC
>CADCQC010000003.1 GCA_902803455.1 uncultured Prevotellaceae bacterium | reverse complement strand
GCGGCATCTCGCAGCCCACCCTGAGTGCCATGTTGGTGAAACTGGAAGAGGAATTGGATGTGCGCATCTTTGAGCGCAGCAACAAAAATGTCGCTCCGACGGCCAACGGTGTAAAGATCATCCGTCAGGCAGAACATACCATTGCAGAGGCTGAGCGCATCATTTGGCTGGTGAACGAGGAAAAGGGCAGTGTGTCTGGTGAACTGTCGCTTTCTGTCGGTCCTACCATAGCCCCGTATATTCTTCCAAAGTTCATCAGGCATTATGTGGAGGACTATCCCGCAGTCAAACTAAGTGTCAAGGAAATGAAAGCCGACATGATGCTCAGTGAATTATTATTGGGTCATCTTGATGCAGGCATTGCCATCAGCGGGAATACCCGGCAGGGCGTATTGGAGATACCGCTTTACACGGAAAAGTTCATGGTCTATCTGGCAGAGAACTGTTGGCGGAAACTTCCCGTGTTCAAACCCGAGAATCTGGAACACGAGAAGATGTGGGTGATGAAAGAGGCACAGTGCCTTCGAGAAAGTGCTTTCAGTTTCTGCAAGGCCCGGACCAAAGGGAGGCACATCTATGAGGCGGGCAGCATCGAGACCCTTATCCGCATTGTCGATGAGAACGGCGGTTTCACCATCATTCCCGAGATGCACTTGCCTTTCCTTACCGACAAGCAACGCGAGAACGTGCGCCGCATAGAGGGCGACTACCTGTCGCAGCGCCGTGTCTCCCTCTATATCCGCGAGGACTACATCCGTCAGAGTTTGCTCAACACTATTACGAAAACGCTCCTCCGTTTCATGCCTATTGGAATGATGGAGGAGCGTATAGTGAAGTACGGAATAAAACTGTAGCCGTTACCTTGTTATTAGGCAGAACAGCTAATTTGTCGTATTTTTTCTTGAAACTACTGCAATGCCTGTTTCCAAAACTCTGTGGCATCACCGCCATATTCTTCAGTCAGCAGTGCCAGAAAAAGGAAAACGTCTTTTCTATTGTCGGTACAGCTATACTGTTCGGAGTCGCGGTTAACTTTCAGACAGGTTATTCTGTAACCGTCATCGTATTCTTCATACTTGGCTTCGAAAATACATATTCCGGTCCAGCTACGGTAATAGCGTATGGTATCCTCATCGCAATACATGAACCAATGGTCTTCCATGGCTTCTGGAATGTGACCATACTTAACGATATCCATCACGTCACTTGGAATAGCGACATTCAATGAAATGACAGTATGCTTTTCTGGCATGGGCAGGACATTCCATCGGTCTTTCGTTGCTACCTCACTTTTGGTAGGGATAGGATTCGCCCCGTTGAATCGTTTGGCAGAGTTGCCAGCCCCCATCGTCCACATCTTGAGAGCCAACATCTGTTCTGCAGTGGGCTGAGGGTGGTCCATCCCAGCAAACTCTTCGGCAAATGGCTTATAATTGCCATTGGGGTTATGCCTTTGGTGGGTGTTGTGGTCATCTAGGATAGCGAACACGATTTTCTTGTACTTGTTTTTGAACTCCGGCTCTTCCATCACCTCATGGAACAGCCGTGCCACATGGTGAGGAGGGTTACAGAAAGCTCCGCAGCCTAAAGCGCCAAGCACCAATGAATCATGGCCGTGTGCCAGTCCGATTCGGAAGATGGTGCGCATCTTGTTCTTGACTGGTTCCACAAGATTGTCTGCTATCCTGTTGTCTGCAGTCAGGACAGGGCGGTTCATGCCCGCCACTGAAATGAACGAGAGGGTAACAGGGTTGTCCAGCAAGGTGTAACCTTTTTGTTCGCTTTCCCTGAAGTAGAAGGCATTGGGAGTATAGACACCGCCGTAGTTCTTGTCCAAAGGGTATTGATATGGGGAAGGCAAGATGCCGTATTGTCTAGAGTAAGAAGCAAACTGGTAGAGGGAGCAGAAGAGGTTAGTCCTACGGAAGAGCGTCTCCTCCTGTGCCCCATCTCCCTTTCTCACACCACCGCCAGGATTTTGTCGGTTGGCCATGTTTAGGACAGCTGGATTGAAACCTTGTTCTTTCAACTGCACTCCGGCATATAGACAGTCGATGTCTTGTATTTCAACGATAGTCGATTCACTGTTTTGCGGAGCATCGGACACATGAAACTCACGCATATAGAATACTGTATTACGCATCATTTCCTTATCTGATGGGAAGGAAATATGCTGGCCTGTCTCTGTGGTATAATGTCCTTGTTTGACGATGTCAACTGTGTTGCGGAACTCTTGTATTCGTAGTTCTTTCACCTGATGGTACGCATTATAGTCACCATTTCTAACCTTTTCCATCAGTAATCGATATTTCGCCAAGAAATCTTCCTCAGCGTTCCAAGTGATGATTGAAGTTGATGCGATGTTTTGTGAACGTATCAGCACTTCAACGAAATCCTTTGGAAGGATGACGTTTTCTTGGTCAATGGCTTTTTGGAATAAAGGAGCAATCTCATCGGAAGTGAAGCCTGCAATGCCACAGCCGATGCGTGTCACGAGGAACTTTCGCTCAATGTGTTGTTGGGCGAAAGCAATAAACTCATCCACATAAGGCTTGATGGTTTCCACACCACCATGCATGGTAGGGATGGCATAGCATTGTCCTTGTAGTCCTACGCCTTGTCCCCATTTCGCACCAAAACGGTCATAGGCCAGACGCGCGGCGCCGCCACCATGGGCACCGGCGAGGTTACTGCCAAAGACAAATATCTCATTTGGCTTGAGTGCATGAATCCTATTCGGGGTGTATTCTCTGTTGTACATTTTATATAGTTTTATGAAATTTGTAAAATGGTTAGGATCACATCATCAATGAGCTGTTCCAGAAGTTGATCATCTGTAGGTTCTCTCGCTTGTGCAACGTTTTTACCTTTTTTTGTGTGTAAATTTTACGCAAAGGTAAGGCTTTTCTTTCATATCGCCAAATATTTTGTGTAAAATTTACGCAAAAGGGTGTTTTTTTTTATTTTGATGTGTATAATCAGGTAGATCTGGCACAATCTGAGTTGAAAAGGGTAGATGTATCAAGTTATTGTATCCTCATCAGGTTGGGGATAGGGGGGCCATTCAATATAGAGTTGTATAGGCCCTCGATGCATTTCTTCTTCCACAGGATTGGTCACCGTGATCCCAAGCAGGCGTACAGATTTTTGTTGAAAGTCTACCTCGTTAAGTAATTCCTTGGCAAGAGCCATGATATTTTCCTTGTTTTCAATGACAACATTTTCTGTAATGCTGTGTGTGGTTTGCCGGAAATCACTGAATTTCACCTTCAATACCAGAGTGCGACCCTTGAAACAGTTGCGTGCAAGCCTTCCTTCCAGTTCATCGGCAAGAATGCCCAACTCAGCCTGCATTTCTTCTTGCCTTGTAAGGTCTTTGAGATATGTTCTTTCACATCCCACAGACTTCCTCACCCATTGCGACACTACCGGACGGTCATCAATGCCACGTGCGAAGTTGTAAAACACCCTTCCCATCTTTCCGAATTGGGTAGTAAGCTGCTGTAGAGTAAAGCCACGCAATTGCTTACCAGTAAACACGCCCATATCGTGCATGTGCTGTGCCGTCTTCTCACCCACGCCCCATAGCTGTTCTACTTTTAGATTGTCGATGAATTCAAGAGCTCGTTTAGGATGGACGGTGCATAGACCGTCAGGTTTACGATAATCACTGGCCACCTTAGCCAGGAATTTGCAATAGCTCACTCCTGCGGATGCGGTGAGTCCAGTGACAAGTCTTATCTTTTGCTTGATCTCTCTTGCGATATCGACGGCCATATTCATCCCACGCTTGTTTTCTGTCACGTCAAGATATGCTTCATCAAGGCTGAGCGGTTCGATGAGGTCAGTATATTCGTGGAAGATCTCATGTACTTGTCGAGACACTTCTCTGTAGCGGTTAAAATGCGGTTCTACCACCACAAGCTTCGGGCATAGTCGATGTGCCATAGCTATAGAGAGGGCAGAATGTATTCCATACTTTCGGGCCACGTAGTTGGCTGTGGAAACGACACCCCTTGGTCCGTCGTGCCCCACTACGACAGGTTTTCCTTTTAGCGAAGGATTGTCTAGTTCCTCTACAGAAACAAAGAATGCATCCATATCGATATGAATGATTTTCCGTTGTTTCATTGACTGTTCAAGCATTCGGTGGAATAATGAATGTTTTGTTATCAATCATAAAAGGATGTTGACTCCTGTCTGCTGTCAGGGTTAGAGTGATCAAAGGTAGAGGTTCCTTCCTCATCAATAGTCAGTGCTTTCGATAGCGGAATATGGTTCGTTGTATTCAATCAGATTCTCTATCAGTTTTCGGTTCCATTGCTCCACCTCATTGGGCTGATTTTTTGCTTTCAATTTGTTAAGCATGACTTGCCAGTAGGGCTTTTCGAAATTGTATATGATGAAGCCTGTGTCAAGGACATCTGTGCTAAGCCATTCCCAACCAGGATCCTTGGCGTAACGAAGGACGAGGGAATTCTCACGTTCATAGTTGACATCAAGGTCTCCTGTCTGGGGATTGATGCTGCAAAAATGCAGGTTGATTCCCTTATCTGCTGGTGAGAAGGACAAATGAAAACGTCCTGGTGAAAGGCGGATCATATCCGTTAGATCCCCTTTGCCATCTTCGATGAAGAAGTAGTCGATGTCGGGGCTGTCAGGAAGTATGGGACCGGTCATTTTGTCATCGGTGATAGTGATTGCACCTTCAGCAGTTGGCTCAAACTTACTTTTCAGAATACGCCGGTAGGCCCTATTGCGGTATGCTATCAGGTCATCATAAGCGAGAAGTGTAAAGAGCATCATCTTGTCACTATATGCTGTCAGTGTCATCACGTCACCCACTTTCTCTGCCACGAACCGTGCACTTTGTCCTATCATGTCATGTTTTCCAGAAGTCTCTTGATAAACGCCGTTTCCTGAAGGTTTCAAGAAGAGGGTTAGAGAACCTTCAGCGTCTTTAATGATGAAAAAGTCACCTTCTTTGGACACACTCATGGCCCCCATGTCCCAGGAAAGGAATTGGCTGATACCATCAATGGTGGCAGAAGTATTGGAAACACGCTCCGTGGGTGGCATGGTTTCTTGCTGCTCAGTTTGAGACGGGTCGTTGCCGGCATTAGCATTTTTGGATCCACAGGCTAATAGAAATGAAACAGCCAATGACAACTGAAAAATCGTGCTTCTATTTATCATGTTATTGTTTGGTTTTATAGATAGATAACGGTTATCTTTCGCATATGTATAGTTTCAGACGAATATGCCTTTATGTCAGCACTATTTCTTGCTTCTGTAGAATTTTTCAAGTGTGCGATAGGCATTCTCCTTTTCTGGGGAAGCCATTACCTTGGATTCCACGTCAATCTTCATGACAGGAGCAGCATCAAGATTGTCCTTGGTGATAGCCGTCCACTGAGGTAAGCCTTTGCCATTAGGATTACCTGTCTTGCAGAAGTTGGCATAGTAGGTGAGGAAGAGTTTTGAAATGGCGTAGTCATCTTCATTCCAATCGTAATACTCATTGGTGCTGAGGGTTCCCATGGCGTATTCGATATCTGCTGAATGGACAGCACCAGGGGCAATAGCAGGTTGCTGAGCCTCAGACTTCTTTTCTTCCTTAGTTTTTTCACGTACACCTCCAGCAAGGGCTGCAACCTTGTCACCCATCTTCGCAGACACTTGAGGACGGGGATGCATATAATGATAGCGATAAACGGGTTGTCCTGACTTTGCATGATAGTCGCAGGCCTTCCAAGTGGGGAAGCCTGTGAAAAGATCGGAGGCAAGGTCGAGGCCTTTCTGGCTCAGCACGTCTTCATCGGTCTCGAGCCCGTAAGCCTTGAAAATCTCGTCTGTCATATCACCAAACTGCGCCTTCATTGCGTTTTTGTAATTTTCAAGAGTAGGAATCTGATTTCTCAGAACCTGCATAGGAGTACCTTCCAGCGAGTTCCATCCAGCGAGTAGAGGCACCTGGGCCTGCTGGCCCTTCTCGAACACATCGTCTGCGCTCTCTTTCATAAAATAGCCATCGAGCACCACGTTGGCCATCCCTTTTGGAGGAATGAGTTTTTGGAGTGAATCAGCATTTAATGCCATCGCATCTGCCAAGCTTGAGATACCTGCCTGTTTCAGAAGTTCTGCTCCTGCAGCATCTGCATCGGCTTGGGAAGAAGGTTGATAAGGCAACACCTCGGCACCCGAAGAAAGCATGGCGCCAGCAATAAGGTTCTTGGAGAGGGGAGAGCACATCAGGAGCGAAACAGAGAAGGAACCAGCCGACTCTCCTACAATGGTGATTTTGTCAGGATTGCCACCAAAGGCAGAGATATTCTCTTTTACCCACTTGATAGCTGCCACTTGGTCGAGGAAACCGTAGTTGCCGCTTCCCTTATACTCAGAAGATGCCGTGAGGTCTGGATGGGCAAAGAAACCGAAAACACCCTCACGATAGTTGGCCGTCACACAAATCACGCCTTCCTTGGAGATGGAGGAACCATCGTAACGAGGCTCGCTGCCAGAACCTGCCATCAGTCCGCCACCATTGAAATAAATCAGCACAGGCAGGGCATCGTCTGTTGTGGCTGCAGTAGTCCAAATGTTCAGATAGAGACAGTCCTCGCTACGACCTGGACCTCTGAACGACATATCACCGAAGATGTTAGGCTGCATGGGATCGTCGCCAAACTGCTTGGCAGAACGCACTCCCTCCCAAGCTTGAACAGGCTGAGGAGCCTTCCACCGGAGTTCGCCCACTGGAGCTTGTGCGAAAGGAACACCCAGGAACTTCTTCACACCGTCTTCCTCGAAGCCTTGGAGAACACCATATTGGGTTTTTACGTCAAGGGCAACGATTGTCTCCTGCTGAGTGCAGCTGACAAGAACTGAGATACATGCGATGGCTAACATCGCAAATAAATTGTTTTTAGTCATAATCATATTTGTTTATTG
>CADCQC010000002.1 GCA_902803455.1 uncultured Prevotellaceae bacterium | reverse complement strand
TACAATTCAGCAAAAACGGGAAGCATCCTCATCTTGCTCTGCAAATATAGCAAAAAACAGCGGTGATTGTTCATAGATAAGGAAAAAATCACTAACTTTGCGACAAAACCAACAACTATGACAAAGCATTACCCATTATTACTGACCATCCTTGCTGTCGTCTGTTCTGCCAGCGCCATGGCACAGGATTATTACGACATCACCAAAATGTATGTGAAGAACGCCGGTTTCGACACCCGTTTTGACTATACCATCGATGATACGGGCAATGTGGCCCAGGAAATCCTTAGTGTCGACGGATGGACGAAGAACATCAGCGTCGACTACACCATCACCGGTGTGTATCAGATCGGCACGAAGAAGACGTTCAACGGAGCCTCTGTGCCTGCTGTGGGACAGGACGGTACCACCAACGGCGGTGTGCTCGCCCTGAGCACCGGATGGAACCAGTCGATGCTCTTCTACCAGACCATCGAAAACCTGCCCGCCGGCAAATATGCCTTAGTGTCGGCCTTCTATAACGGTGGCGACAAGACGGCCGGGCGCAGCCGCGTCGGTTGGATACCCAACGGCAAGACAGGCGAACTGTCGACAGTCGCCGACTTCCCCATCGGCCAGTGGATCACTGACACCATCCGTTTCGAGGTGACGACTCCCACCACCGGCAAACTGCAGATCGGCTTTCATGCCAATGCAGAAAAGTCCTCCTCCAACTTCGCCAAGCCCTGTCTGGACTTTGTGAAACTGCTCCGCGACACCCCCATCAGCAAATCCGACATGGATATCTATAAGAAAGGGCTGCTGTCGAAGATAGAGGAAGCCCAAGCCCTGTATGGCGACGGGACAGGCGCCGGTGCAGCAGACCTCAAAGAGGCCATTGATGCCGCCACCAGCGTGCTGAACGACGACGACGCCACGATGGATCAGGTGGACGAGGCTTTGGAAGCCTTGGAACAAGCCATCTCCAACTATCTGTGGGCCAATCCCACCGGCAAGATTCCCACGGTGACCACCGACAACCGTTATGCCCGTGGTGCCACGATGGCCTTCGGCCGCCTGAACTATAGCGGCATCGGCAGCAGTGAGGTGAGCGAACAAGGTTTCTGCTGGAGCGAACAGCCCGAGCCCACCATCGCCGACCACCGCGCCACCCGTTACCTGAACAACAACGGCAGGATCTACTGGCTGGACGGTCTCCAGCCCGCCACCTGCTATTACATGCGTGCCTATGTCATCACCAAAGGCCGTCAAGTGGGCTATGGCGACGTCATCAGGTTCTACACCATCCCCAAGGGACAGATCACCTTCTCCATCCGCGCCAGCAGCGACCAGTCTGCCGACAACCGCATCCGAGAAGCCGCTGCCACCGCGATTGATTTCTGGAATAACCTGACGGAGATGAAGGGGTTTGCTCCCAACATCGGCTACAACCCCGGCACCCCCACCGCCGAGTGCTCCTATGGCGGCTGGATGAGTGTCGGTTCCAACCAGTCATACCAGCGTCCGGGCACCATCATGCATGAGATGCTCCATGGCTGTGGCGTGATCCCATGGGCCGACACCGAATGGAGCCGTTTCAACCTGCGTTCTGCCACATCCAACGCCAGCGGCTCGACCACGGGCTCCGGCTACTGGCTGGGCGACCGGGTGACCGAGGTGCTGCGCTTCTGGGACAACAACACCACGTCACGCCTCAACGGCGACTATCAGCACATGTGGCCCTACGGCATCAACGGTGCCTCGGAAGACAATGGCTCAGACGTGCTGTATATCGGCAACTCACTCGTCTGCCAGGCATTGGGTGAGGACGGTCTGCAACATACCAACCGACTCTTCTCAGAACCCTACCACGCCCTTGACCATCAGGAAGGCGTGAAATACTACATCAAGAATGAGGACAGCGAGCGGGGACTCTACACCTCGCTGCTCATGCCCACGGAGACAGGCGCCCTCGTCTGGCGCACCATGACCGCAGAGGAGGCTGCCAAGAACGACAGTTGCGCCTGGCTGGTGACCTTCACCCCCAGCAACCAATATTACCAGTTGAAGAATGCCGCCACAGGTCAGTATATGACCACCCTGGCTTCCACCATCAAGACGGCAAGCCGCACGATCCCCACCACGAATGAGGACTTCCAACTGATGCGCGGCAGAGTCGACGTGGGTTCCGCAGGCACCCGCGGCTACTGGATCATCCATCCCACCAGCAACTGGTCGCCCACCTGTCTGCAGGCCAACGCCAACGGCGTGACGGTCGGCGCCACGTTCAACATCGCCAATGCCGCCACCACCCAGCGCTGGCTCATCCTCACCGAGGATGAGATGACCGCTCTGAGCACCAATATGATGGCGGAGATGAGAAAACTGGTGAACGACAAACTGTCGCAGGTGAAAGCACTGGCCGACGTGCCCCACACCGAGGATGTGAATGGTGTGGACGCCACCTTCAGCGACCATCTGGCAACCATCGAGAGTGCCCTGCTGTCAGCAGCCAACACCACGGACATCCAAGCCCTGCTCGACCAACTCGACATGGCCGCCTTCGACTTCCTGGCCAACGCCACCCCCAGCGACATGGAACATCCCTTCGACCTGACCTACCTGTTGCAGAATCCTGACATGGACAGTACCGACGGATGGTCGGATACACCTACCATCAACTATTCCTGTGCAGAATACTACGAGAAGACTTTTGACTTCAACCAAGTGGTGAAGAACCTGCCCGCCGGCACCTACCAGATGCGGGTGAACGCCTTCCAGCGTCCTGGCCGTGCAGAGGAATGCGCCAACAACTCCACGACAGCCTTCGTGTATGCCGGTACGAAGAGCGCGCGGGTGGCCCATGCCATAAGCGATGCCCAACAGACCAAGCAAGGCGGCAGTGAGTCGCAGGTCGGCAGCAAGTATATCCCCAACAACATGCAGGCTGCCAGCATCTATTTCTCGAAAGGTCTCTATGAGAACCGGATCACAACAGCCCTGGACAACGATGGCGGACAGCTGAAGATCGGTATTCGCAGCGGTTCCATGGGCAGTTATTACTGGTGTATCTTCGACCATTTCCGCCTGTGCTACTTCGGATCTGTCACGCCCGATGCTGTCGACGGCATCCATGACGTGACCATCACCAATGCTCCTGCCGGAAGAGGTGACATCTATCTGATCGACGGACGCAAGGCGCACGCAGAAAGCACCCGCGACCTGCCCGCCGGCATCTATATCATTGGTGGAAAGAAAGTGGTGATCAAATAAAAAAGACGCACCAGCCACTTTTCAAAAATATCAATTTCTTGATAAAATGTTTCATCTTATCTTTTTTTAAAGACGATATCAGTTGAATAATCTCTATAAAAATATAAATTTGCAAGAGATTTATTACCAACACTTATGAATTATCGTCATTCTATTCTTGCGGGTCTGTTGGCCATCGGCACCTCTGTTCAGGCCCAAGTTGTGATCAATGAGCTGATGCAATCCAACATCGACTGCATCATGGACGACTTGAATGAGTTTCCCGACTCATGGGTCGAATTATATAACAGCGGCACCGAGGCAGTCAATCTCAAAGACTTCAAACTCGGCGCCAAGGACAAAGCTAGCAAAGCCTGGCAGTTGCCCAACAAGACTCTCAATGCCAAGGCCTATGCCGTGATTTATTGCGACAAAGAAGAGAACGGCCTGCACACCAGTTTCCGCTTGGAGACGGGCAAGGACGGCTGCGTCTATCTCTTCCAAGGTGATGAGATCATCGACAAGGTGGAGAAGATGAAAAAGATGCCTGCCCCCAACATCGCCTACGGACGTAAGACCGACGGAGCCGACGACTGGGGATACCAAGCCACCCCCACACCGGGAAAGGCCAACTGCGGCAAGACCTGTTCTGACATCCTGGGAGAGCCTGTGTTCAGCCAGAAGGGAAGTGTGTTCACCTCATCGAAGACCATCCAACTGACCCTCTCGATGCCTGAGGGGACGCCAGAGGGCGCGGTCATCCGCTACACCACCAATGGTAAAGAGCCCACCGCCTCCAGCACGGTCTACAAAAAGCCGATCAACATCAATTCCAACCAGGTGATCAGGGCCAAACTGTTCTGCGACG
>CADCQC010000001.1 GCA_902803455.1 uncultured Prevotellaceae bacterium | reverse complement strand
TGGCCAACTTCACCCGCGGCCAGAGCGACACGCTGCGCAAGGCCATGGGTAAGAAGCAGATACAGAAGATGAACGAGTTGGAGGAACTCTTCTACAAGGGCGGCATCAAGAACGGATACGACCAGAAGGTGCTCAACAAGATCTGGGAGGACTGGAAGAAATTCGCTTCCTATGCCTTCAACAAGAGCCATGCCACCTGCTACTCATGGGTGGCCTACCAGACCGCCTATCTCAAGGCCCACTACCCCGCGGAGTATATGGCCGCCGTGATGAGCCGCAACCTCGACAATATCACTGAAATCACCAAACTCATGGACGAGTGCAAGGCGATGGGCATCGAGACCCTCGGACCGGATGTCAACGAGAGCCGGCATAAGTTCAGCGTCAATAAAAACGGCGCCATCCGTTTCGGACTGGCCGCCATCAAAGGCATGGGCAGCAGTGCCGCCGAAGCCATCATCTCCGAGCGCGACGCCAACGGCCCCTTTGCCGATATCTTCGACGTGGTGAAACGTGTCAACCTCTCTGCCGCCAACCGCAAGGCTTTTGAGAGTATGACGCTCAGCGGTGGCTTCGATAGTTTCGGCATCGCCCGAGAGCGGTATCTCGCTCCCGACAACAAAGGAAATATCTTCCTCGACACCCTGGTGCGTTTCGGACAACTCTACCAGACGGAAAAGATGCAGGCACAGATGTCGCTCTTTGGCAGCGAGGAGGTGGAGATCTCCACGCCGCCCATCCCCGAGAGCGAGCCTTGGAGCAATATCGAGCGCCTCAACCGCGAGCGCGACCTTGTCGGCATCTATCTCTCTGCCCATCCGCTCGATGAATACAGCATGATCCTCAACCATCTCTGCAATACCCATTGTCCGGAACTGGCCGACAAGGAGGCACTCACCAAGCGCGAGACGGTCACCTTCGGTGGCGTGGTGACATCGGTGAAGTCGAAGTTCAGCCGCAATGGCAGTCCCTGTGGCTTCGTCACCATCGAGGATTTCACCGGTTCGGGCGAACTGGCGCTCTTCGGTGAGGAATGGGCTAAGTGGCGGGGCATGCTCACTGAGGCCTGCACCGTCTATGTTACAGCCAAGTCGGTGCCGCGGTTCAGGGGTGCCAATGTCTATGATCTCCGCATCGGCGACATCCAGTTTATGCAGACTTATAAGGAGAAGGCCATTGAGCGCCTCACCATCATCATCCATACAGAGAGTGTAGATTCCGAGAAGGTGAGCAACCTGGTGGCAGCCATCGAAGCCAATCAGGGCAACACCGCCCTCTATATCCAGTTGCAGAGTCCTCAGGGCAAGTTGCAGTTGAGAAGCAGGTCGAAAAAGGTGGATGTGAGCCATCAACTGATCCAACTGGTGGAGCAGACCGACGGAATGACGTATTTCATCAATTGAGCGTGGCAGGCTTGGCACGATGTTTGCAGAAGTGCTTATAATTGGAATATATTATTCATTATAAAACATTATTAATCATAGAATACAATGGAAGTAGTAATCACCAACGAGAATTTCAAGAGTTATTTAGAGGGCAGCATGCCTTTAGTAGTTGATTTCTGGGCCACCTGGTGTGGACCTTGCCGCGCCATTGCCCCTGTCATCAAACAGTTGGCAGAGGAATACGACGGCAAGATTGTTGTCGGCAAGTGTGACGTGGAGGACAACGACGACATCGCTGTGGAGTATGGCGTCCGCAACATCCCCACCATCCTTTTCTTCAAAGACGGCCAATTAGTCGACCGCCTTGTGGGTGCTCAGCCCAAAGCAAAATTTGACGAGAAGTTCAAAGCCCTGCTCTAACAGGTGCCGCAAATCTTTATGATCATTACTATGCGCTTCAAGATAAGCCCGCGCTCCCATGACTGAGAGCGCGGGCTTGTCTTGTTCGGGAGTGTTGTTTGTTGCGTTGGCAACGCAACAGACGGAGCGGCTGGTTGGAGGTTGCTCCCTTTTTAGCCCTTTATATGTCGTGTGGGTTAATGCACTGCCACGATGGTCACATCCTTCGCCTTGTGCCATGCGGCGCCGAGGGTATCGATGGTTCTTATCTTATTGCCTCCCACTTCAAAGGATTTTGTGGAATTCTCAAAGCCTTCCGAATCAGAGTATTTAAAACTAATCGTGACGATGACATCATACGGATTTCTGTTTCGTATCTTCATCGTGATGGAGTTATTCCCTGCCGTGAGCAGATTGTTGGAACTGCGGAAGGTGAGGATATCCACATTATCCATCGAATGACAACCTGGTGCTTTCTTTGCACGCTCTTTAGCCTCTTGATTTCTCTTGCGTGCCTCTTTTTCTCTTTTGCGCGCTTCTTCTTTTGCTTTTAACTCAGCAGCTCGTTTGATTTTCTCTTTCTTGGTGGGAAAGGCCAATGACATGAGTCCTGCCCATATTCCTATAAACAGACAGGTGTTGAGAACACCCGTCAACATGAAGGAGCCTCCAAAAAAGATGATAAAAACTAAAATGAATCGTTTTAATCGTGTCATATTCTTCAGGTATTATTGATGGTGAAAGATGATTCCGATAGATGGTTCCGATGCATGATGATCCTGGTGATGAAAGAATCTGCTCCTATTCCCATACAAAAATACGTTTTTTCTTTTTATTCATGGGATGATTCAACGAAAAAATCCTTTCTTTCGCAAAACACATTCGATGAAGTGGAAAATAGCACCAAAGAAGAGCAATTTGCGACAGTTTTTATGGCTGTTCTGGTTGTCTGTCGTAAAACGGAATCAGTGTCGTAATAAAAAGATAAGAAAATTATTAAAATGATTGCGGACGACCATTTTGCATCTTATCTTTGCAATGTCAAAAGAAACAGACAGCTTTCCAGAAGACAAAAAATGAATAACGAATAAATAATAAAAAAATAAAAAAATACAATTATGAAAAAGTCAATTTTATTCTTCGCCGCACTCGTGTGCATGTTGATTCAAACCATGTCAGTAACCGCTAAAGACAGGATTATCACGTCTGAGCAACTACCTGCCGCTGCCAAGTCGTTCATCCAGAAAAACTTCCCCGGCCAAGGTATCACCTACGCTAAAGTCGACAAGGATTTCACGAAAACCACCTACGAGGTACGCCTTGACAACGGTGTGGAACTGGAGTTTGACAAGAACGGTACTTGGGACAAGGTGGACTGCAACTACAGCGCCGTCCCAGCAAATCTCATCCCTGCCACCATCGCAGACTATGTGAAAAAACACTTCAATGGTTCCATGATCGTCAAGATCGACAAGGAGCGTCATGGCTATGATGTGGAATTGTCCAACGACCTCGAACTGAAGTTCAACCGCAACGGTCAGTTGATGGATATCGATGACTGATACGCTAATGCTAAAAACCATGGGCAGGGAGCAAATCCCTGCCTTTTTTGTTGGCAGATCGGACAAGAAGCGCTCCTCTGTCAAGCAGACGCTTTCCTCTATTGATGTCATTTTGTCATCAACGGACGGGCAGAAGATGGCTTTCTTCAAAAGCAAAGATGCAGGCTGTGAGGCCTGCATCTTTTAAGAATGAGAGAGTTTCGGTGACTACCGTTTCGTCACCTTTTGATGGTAGATACCATTGTCGGTCTTCACGGTGAGGATGTACATGCCGGGAGGCAGTTGGTTCATGTTCACCTTGCCATCCTTGTCGAGGTCGTTGCAGATCATACATGTCTTTCCCTGGATGTCATTCACCCTTACTTGGTGGATTTTCCGGAATTGAACGGTGATATA